>CAYNYJ010000015.1:0-51061 GCA_964401355.1 uncultured Ectothiorhodospiraceae bacterium
CAGCTTGCCCTCTTACCGTGAGTCAGAGTTGCACTTACAAATTGAATTCACGATTCATTTATAACCTTTAAAGAAAGGTTAGATCATTTAGCGACAGTATTCAGGTTCAGAAAAATGGATCAACAAGGGTATAAAGAAAATATTAACTGCGCTAGAAAAACTGACGAGAATTCTTCTAACGCATCGACAGCTAATATTTTAAAGCATCAATAAATCATTCAACATTTAGAGATGCTGGCGAAGTTGGTGCAACCGAGTCAATTGTCCCACCTGATCCGGCACCATATCGATACAGGAACACCGGTGAATTGATATTTTTCGGCCCCATCACCATCAACACATTCTGATAAGGATCAAACACAGAATGACGACCTTTGACTGGCAAACCTGCAGGGGAAACAATCGCGATATCTTCCCACACCCCTGTATCCGGGTGATAAACATAAAGATTGAGAATATCTGCATTTTCATCATCAACCCAGTGTGGCCACAGTACAACTTTATTGATTGGATCCCAATGAGGCTGGGCTTCTTTGTGGGCTGCCGCATTTGAAGGCAGTGGACCCAGATCCGTTAAACTTTTAGCGTCCATATCGTACGCAAAAATACGCTGGATATACCTGTTTTCGACGATATAAGTTATTCGATTTTCCAGATCCATTGCAACATAATTATCACCAGTCATTCCAAATTGTGATAGCCCTGAAAGCGATACCTGCGACCACGAATCGTTTGTAATATCGTATATGTTTGCTTTACTGCCCACGAAGACCACGAATGTGTCCTCCACCGGGTCATATTGACCAAATCTGGCGTTACCTGGGGTAACTCCTGTACCCTCTTTAATATTCGTACGATTTTCAAATTTCCACACTTTGGCAATAGGATCGTAGCTCATGATCTCATTACGCAACACCGTCGAATTCGGACAATTACTTCCATGATCCCAGTTAAAGCCTGGATTATGCCAAAAAGTATTGCGTTTAGAATCATACATCCAGCCAATCTCGTCAGGTCCAGCAGGTTGTGGTGTACCGTCAGTGCGGCAATAAGGTTGTTCAACTATCCATTCATTTGTTTCAATAGAGTATGTATACATCTCCATTCTTCCGGACTGCGAAAAACCTGGCGTGCTGCCGCTATGATCCCCACCTAACACATAAATCAAACCATTAACCGGATTATGTGCTAACCGCATATGTTTACATCCACCGAGACAAGGTGCATTCGCAGAGTCCAATGATACGGCCATCCATGTCTTCAGTGGAATATTGATTTGCGCAGACAAAGAAATACCTGAAACTAAAAATACAATTAATCCAAAAACCAATTTATTAAAGCCTTTCATAACCTGCTCCATTTTCGGTAACTCTAACTTATTTCATTAAAATTTATTGCGCTATCAACCCAGCGGGTGCGGCTGGTGGTAGAACATCAATCGGTGATCCTGTTAGTGGTTTAAAATTTAGGCGTGGCAACCATCCTGGATTTTGTCCTGCGCCTGAATACGCACCGCGATAACCGCTCTCTCGCACATTGCCATTAAAATCCAGATTCCAATCAACAAAGGTATTATAGGAACTGTTATCAATCCCCATATTTAACAATTTCCCTTGCAGTGGATACAGATCTAGAGTTCCATCCAACGGGTCTCCCCCTGGGCTGTTAAGGTAATTAACTGCAGCCGTATAACTGTCCGTGACATTGTCAAATTGATCTGCTGCATTTATAGGGTTTGCGGCAAAAACTGCATTCCCAATAACTTTTTGTTCAAAATCCAGTGAACCACCGGACACTCTGATACCAACCCCGCTCGCAACAATAGTATTAGAAAAAATACGGATCATCTTTGGAACATCGTTATGCGGTTGTACTAAAATGGCATCACCAACATTATTGACGAATAAATTGTTGTGTATAACAGCATTTCCTTCTGCCTGTAACAAAGGCTCTCCCGACGGATTATTAAAAAAGAAATTCCCATAAATTTGATACACATCGTTCTCACCAGGGCCGGAAGGGGGGAAGTGGCCTACCAAAACTGCTGGCCGTGCAAAACTCCCGCCTGAGGAATTTGCCGATTTCGAAAATACATTATGTCGAATGATGGTTGTACTATCGCTCGTAGGCATACCTGGCATACTTGAACGAATAATTTGATGCTTAATCTCGATGTTATAACCAATGGTGTCTAAAATAACATTATTTTCAATCGTGCCATTGATAAATGGCTCGGTACCATTAGAGTCCCCAAGATATATCCCTGTACCTGCACCAATAATGATGTTATTCCGTATAATCCAGTTCCAGGTAGGTGCTCTGTTAGTTGATATCCCCACGATAGACTGGTCAGGACCCACACCACTGATAGTAATATTTTCCAACGTGATGTGATGCGACACATCTTGTCCATTAATACCGTCGCCACCACGGTCTCTACCATCAACGTCAATATTACGTATGATGACATAACTTGAATTGGCAATTCTTATTGTATTACTACCAGCGCTGCCCAGAAATACTGGGCGCGGACCTGACTCTGGACCAGTTATGATAATGGGATTCGTGGATTCACCCTTGAGTCCATAAACTGACAGTCCTGGGTAACCATTGGAATCATCATAGGTACCAGCTTCCAACAGCAAAACATCTCCGGGCATCAACGATTGCAGTTTCGCCCGATAGTCCGACAGCGATGCGGTTATTGTTGCCGCATAGGCATTGCCCGTGGCCAATAATACCGCAAGTAATATAGAAAATTGTCGAACTCGCTTGCCTTTTGATCCGTATTTCATATTCCCTTACTAAACCTCTCTTAATGTTTATCTATGTTGTTTATTTGCGATATAAAAATATGGTGACAACATTCATAATCCATCTCAGTTAACGCCAAACGGTTCAATTTTAGCTGGAGAAACTGTATCGGGTGTCGGTAGCGACCCAGCCTCAAAACTGAATAGAAAAGCGTTTTCATCCGCACTGTTGACCACAATAAAGGCGTCAAATTGCTCAACATAGCGCCACCGGCCAAATGTCCCACGTGACTTGCTATTTCCTACCGGCCCCCTATTCGCATCGGCGACCGATAACCATGTGGCATTATCAATATCGAGCACGTATACGGTATCGGGGGTCGTTCCAGAGTCTGACCCATCCCAGGCAACAATTTTGTCCCGTGATTTATCATAGGCAAGCCCAGGCGAACGCCCATCGCTGATAATCGTTTGTGGCCCTGTTGTGTTTAAATGAACGGCTGAATAATCGCTGCCCGGATTCAAATCTATAATTTCAACACCACCAGGGCCAACAATGACAAACTTTCTTCTGACAGGGTCAATGACGGCACTCGCCTTGCCATAGCCCCCGATATATTGGCTAGCGGATAAACGTTCCCAAGAGTCTGAATCATAATCATAGGCATAGAAATAGTATTGGCTGCGAACATAAACCTTTTTGGTGACGGGGTCGTATTGTGAGGCAACAACAGATGGGCCAGGATTCCGTCCTGTCGCTGCCATTTTCGTCCACGTATTTGTGCTGAGATTCAATGTCCATACATCAGTACCAAAACCACCCGATCCACACGCTCTCGACCCACCATACGCAAACATCTTATCTGCATGAGCGATATACGCCAGCCCCCCATAAGTGTGGCGAGAGGTAGGGTTTCCATCGGGTAAGCTATCTGCACATTCACCTCCTATTATAAAACCTGAGCTGGGGTTCGTAAGCCGCTCAAATATAAAATTGCTAAGATTCAGTGAATACACCTCGTTACCATAATAATCACCATGCCCTCCCCCCCAAATAAGGAGTCGGTTGCGCAATGTATCCAATACCGCTCCACTCCACGCATTAATTACGTTACCGCATCGGTTAGCAAAACTGTATTCAGCGGTATTGGGAGGGCAAACAGCCCGCAAGCGGGTGTCGGGAAGCTCATTCCAGCCAAATTCTAGGGCCGCAGTGGGAGCGGATATCAGGAATGTGAACAAAATAGTAGCAATAGCATTTCCCTTTAACTTCGTCATTTTTTGTTACCCCAGAAATAAATGTCCTAAATCAACAATGAATGTTCAAATGTTATTACTTAAACGAAATAGCCAAACAGTTTGTTCCACACCCGGTGTCTCGAATCGAGGAGCTCTTTCCCAAGCGTACTGTCACAATTTGATCGCAAAAGAAATCAAGATTAATCTTGCCAATTTGAGAGTAGTAGCGCCGCAATACTGATCATATTTCAATCAACACACTACAGATGACCAAAAATGAATAGCACTGCTCTCCTCACTTTCCCCATATTACTGAGCAAATGACCGTCATTTATCATTTTTAATGCCTCCCCAGAATTAGACGCAATCATGGACGCCTTAACATTAGAATAATAGAATATTAGCGTTATCTATTTTTCTTGCTAGGCCTGATACGATGATTATAGGTAACATACTCTCGAATGTTGAAAGTAGCCTGACGGTGGTAACAATTCTGTGATCAAAATCGCTAAACAATTGTACCCTCTGTGAACTGGGTCACGATTAAGAGCATCGAAAACAATTTTATTGCTCAACATACATCAAGAGGCGGGAGTTATTACCGAGAAAATTAGGATGTATGACGAGATCGATGTCGCCCGCCAAACCTAAGTGCAGATTATGTCAGCTTAATTGTTCACAGAAGTCATAGGGTTAAAAATGACTACTTATTGACCATTCCCCAGGCCAACAATAAAAAGTGCAACTAAAACCGCATCATAATGGTACTAAAGTCAAATTTATGGTTCACAATGGCTCTACCGCCATTGACATAGCGCAGGTAGCCAAACACGTGTCATATTCGAGCTGGTATAGCCACTTATTACTGCTATTCATTTCGCAGGAGTTTAGATCCGTGCGCGAGGAAATCAGTCGGCATATACACTCAACCCCACAAGAGCCAAACATATACAGCTCTGCAGCAGAAGGAAAACGACTGTCTACATTACCAGAATCCACCATAGCACCAGTGTAGAGTAGCGTTCACAAACCTCCTCAAAAAGAGGTTTTGACATATTTCAAAACCCGAAACAACTTCAGATGCTAAATTGGGGTACAAATAATTCTGTAACCAAATTTAACTTTCTCAAATTATTCAACAATGTAACAGTAACTGGATTATGGTAAAATCGTGTGCAAAATTTTACTATATCATTCAACTTCTTAAGCAATTAAATCACCATAAATTTAAATGCTCAATTTACAATTTATCCAGAGATAATGGAAAAATATTTAATGTCGCTCAGACCTTACACAGCCATCTTTTTGGTTTTTACCCTGGCTTGTTTCGAACTCGAAGCCGCAGAATATGATTACTACACCGACAACCCACGAGCCCGAAAAGAAATAAATATTGTCATTAAGCACCACTGGGACAATGCTGTCTCTGCAGTGGATGCTTTACGTTATAAATCAGGCATTGCAGAACTGGATTATATTCTACGATATATACCAAACCATCCTCGTGCTTTGCTTCTTTTATCAAAATTAACCATTTCTCTGGGTCGCACTTCGAAAGCTGATCCCTACTTTGAAAATGCCATCAAATTTGGCCCACAATACGAAAATAGCTATAGCGTATACGGAATACACTTATTCAGGTCTGGTCGTTATAAAAAATCAATTAAGAAATTTAAAGCTGCACTCTCCATCAACCCCAACTCATCAGAAATTCATTACAATATTGGACTAACATATTTTGCAATTAAGGATATTCAAAATACCAAAATTCATGCCCAAAAAGCTTACATCCTCGGATACCCATTTCCAGGCCTGAGAGAAAAACTCAAATCGGTAGGCCAATGGGATGAAAAAATTGTATCAAATCCAGAGTGAAACTTATCTGTGAATAATGACCAAGAAAAAAATTATTTAACCCTACCCGACGTAATATATTTTCCCCATATTGAAAACTAAAAACTACAGATCTTCTATGAATAAAAAATGGCTGACCCACAAGTAGAAATGAAAACATTGAATACTGGCATCACAGTACAACTAATTAACCAATATAGTGCTTTTGAAAAAATTAAAAATGATTGGAATAATCTCGTAGAACGCTCCCAATTTGATTCTATCTTTCTACGCCATGAGTGGTTCGATGCTGCCTGGCAATGGCGTAAAGCAGATAGCCAACTACACATCCTAGCAATAATATTAAACAATCAACTCATTGGTATATGCCCCTTTGTTATGTCAAAAAAAAGACAACGAATCGGAAAAATTCGATGTCTTGAATTTCTTACCGTACCCGACACAATGCATTGCGACATCATTTTTGAAAAAAAAAATCGTAGCGTTGCGATTCGTAGCCTAATGACCTGGTTTCAAAACAATAAAGGAAAGTGGGAGTTAGTAGATTTACGCTATTTTCCGGAGTTGTCACCCACTCCCCTAGAACTAAAAAATTTCGCCCCATCAATTGGCCTAAAGACATATCAATCAAACCCTGACTACAACCACTTCATCGCATTAAATACGAGCTGGGAAGAATTCTATAAAACAAAAAGTCGTCGATTAAAAAAAGGCAATAACCTTGTCGCGAACCACCTCAAACGCGCCGGAAATATAAGAGTAGAATGGATACGAGATCCAGAACAAGTAATGAAATCTCTCCCCGACGTCATTAATATTTCAGCATCTAGCTGGAAGAAAAAAACTAAATTAACATTAGATCAACCATTACCCGGTACTTTTATTCAGAAATTAAGCAAATTATCTTCTACACAAGGCTGGCTATCGATATGGCTTCTGTATCTAGATGATGTTCCAATTGCTTCAGAGTACCAATTAACATATAGGGGATGTAATTACGCTTTACGCGCAGACTACGATGAGTCGTATGCAAAGTTATCACCTGGAACTTACATGAACTGGCAATTACTGCAACAGCTATTTAATTCTTCACATACATGTTATTACCTAGGACGTGGCGATAACTCCTATAAACTACGCTGGTCTGATACCAGTGAGAAAATGCCTGCGATGGTCATGTATGGATCAACAGTACGAGGAAAAATTTTGTTGTTAATTGAACAATATATACGCCCATTTAAACATGCGGTTGTAAAGTTAATCAACAACATTAAACATTCGATTCCGTCATTTACAGGGAAATAAACATGAGTGGTATATTTGGCTGGATAAATCATGAAACCTCAATTGAGGATTCAGCACCCGATATCTTAAAAAAAATGTCGGGTAATGACGAAACTAAATCGAGTGTAATGACACATCTTTTTGGTAAAAAATCTGCCATGGCAGGACCAACAGAAAAAACACTTTTTCATAAAGAAGAAAACTTACTTATTGGCCTATTCTCTCCCTATTTGTCAGACAATAATTTTATAAAAAAAGATACAATAATACCGAAATTAATAGATATATATCGGAGCACTGGCCGTCTAGAAATAAATGAACTTCATGGGCCCTTTGTTGCCGTGTTGATTGATGAACAAAAATCTGAGGCATTCCTTGCCAATGATCGTTTGGGTATGAGAAATATCGTCTATTCAACAAATAACAATCGCTTGGTATTTGGCCCCAATGCTAAATCAATATGTCGGCACCCCTATACTAAAGTTGATATCAATCTTCAGGGCATATACAACTACCTACATTTCCATATGGTACCCAGCCCAGACACAGTATTCCAATCAATACATCGATGTGCTCCAGCATCATTGATACATTACAAAAAGGGAAAATTCACTGTATATCCCTATTGGAAAATTGATTTCCAGGAACATTCAACGACTAGCTTTGGAAACCTCAAAGACGAATTCATGGAGATACTTGAACAATCAACAAAGCGTGTATATGCCGGGAACAATGTCGGCGCTTTTTTAAGTGGTGGAACCGATAGCTCAACTATTACCGGAATGTTAGGCCGAATTGGCGATTCCCCTGCACGGACGTATTCTATTGGTTTTGGTGCTCAAGGTTATGATGAAACTGAATATGCCCAAACAACAGCCCGGTACTTTAACGCTGACCATCACGAATATTATGTGACACCAGAAGATGTGGTAACAGCGATTCCGATAATAGCAAAAGCATATTCACAACCTTTTGGAAATGCATCCGCAGTCCCCACATTTTATTGCGCAAAATTCGCTCAAAATGACGGTATAAAACGACTATTGGGAGGGGATGGTGGTGATGAGTTATTTGGTGGAAATTCCAGATATGCAACTCAACGGTTATTTTCTTTATATGAATTGATACCTAACATCATTAGAAAACCTATTCTCGAACCGGCCTTTTCAGGTATTCCAGGCCTCTCTAAAATACCACTGTTAAGAAAGGTAAAAAGCTATATTGAACAAGCAAAGATACCAATGCCAGAAAGAATTGAAAGTTATAATTTGCTGAACAGAATAGGTATTGAAAATATATTAATGACAAGCTTTCTTGAACAAATAAATCCCCATTTACCTATTACTCTATTAGAAGATGTTTACCATGCCACTCAAGCTAAAGCCCTTATAAACAAAATGTTAAACCTTGACATTAAATTTACCTTGGCCGACAACGATCTGCCAAAGGTCACTACCATCTGTGAATCAATCGGCATGGAAGTAGCGTACCCTCTACTCGACGAACAATTACTTGAATTTTCAGCCCGCTTAGCTCCGAACATGAAGTTACGAGGAATGAAATTAAGATACTTCTTTAAAAAGGCACTCAGTGATTTCTTACCTCACGAAGTCATCAGCAAACAAAAACATGGGTTTGGCCTGCCTTTTGGTGTGTGGATAAACGAACATAAACCATTACACGAGCTCGCCTTTGATAGTCTAAATGATCTAAAGAAACGCAATGTAATCAAACCCGAATTTATCGATCAATTACTTAAAAATCATTTATCCGCACATAGTGCGTATTATGGAACATTCGTCTGGGTACTAATGATGCTCGAGCAATGGTATAAATATCATATCGATACAAATTAATAATCCTTAGCTCGATGGCTTTGGAGAATAAACATACAAAACTAAATCCTCGATTACTCTTGGCAATCCCTGTTTTCACGCTGAATATTTTTGTTCCACTGTAATTTTCTCCTGACTACCAATATTAGAAGGGGGTTCCTTTATGGCTTTATCAACCACCACTTTTAATACAACAATTATTGCAAACACGTGGTAAAAAAGATCGAAGTTGGCAAGACTTAAAAATGCACCCGCAACGGCATAACCAATCAGGGATACTTGCAACATCGCTGCCAAATCTGATGCCCACTTTAGATCGTCTCGCTTTTTGACATTTCTTATTATTGAACTCGCAGTCCGCCAGCAACCCCCCAATATCCCGAGAAACATCAACAAACCGACATATCCATGTTCGCCTAATACCTGAAAATAGATACTATGCGCTGCTCTGGAGGTAGAGCCAGGGTCTGGTGTGTAAATTGTCCAAGTAACTCGGTCAAAGGTTTCGTATCCACCACCTAAAATCGGATGGCTATTCGCAAGACTGATCGCAAATCGCCAGGCCTGTATTCTTCCCATCGCAGAGCCATCCTCCTCATATGTCTCAATAGTATTCATCTTATCAAACCACGTTTGAGGCATAAAATTTATCATAATGGGAATAAATAAAACAAACAGCACTGTCAGTACAATTTTCTGTCTTGACTTAAGCCAAAGAAAAAACCCTATAGCAACAAGCCCTAAAAGGGCACCTCGAGATTGAGTACCCAGAATCGCAACAGCAGTAAGTGCAACAGCAGCCAGAAACATTCGAGAGATCCATGGGTTTTTAGCTTGCAAATTTAAATAGCGTATTAGTGGTAAAACCATGATCAGAGCCAGCCCAATTTCGGTGTTCCCTTCTATGAAGGTACTGGTTGGGCCGCGAACTTTATCGTACCCTCCACCAAAGATAGTAAAAATCCCACCTTTAACACCATAGAAACCAATCGATACAACAATAGTCAATACTAGCCACTCAATTTTTTCTCTGGAATTTATCAAAATCAGCGTCAGAATGGTCATGGCCTGAATTTTCATAACCTTTTCCCAAACGAACCACGCCTCCTCCGGATTAAAAGAAAACACTGTCGTTAATGTCATCCAGGATAGGTAAATAAAGTAGAGAATAACAAGTGGTGTAATGGGTAGCTTTTTGGGTTCCTTAGAAAACAATAAGGCAGTAATCGTCAACAACCCTGTGATTTGTGCAAATGGAAAATTATAGGCAAAACCAAATGTTGATTTATGCGGATTTAAATACCCAAATAACGACCATACCAGCACTCCAATATAAGGGCGCTTCAATATGTAATATACACAAACCGCAAAAAATGCCAGTAAAACTAAATCACGCACTAGATTCTCTCACTGCCGAATTCAACACTTTAGCTAACTGGCCGGTTAATTTCTTGCGGTTATATTTCGACAAAGAATCTAAACTTGCCACTTTGTAATCTAAAGTTTCACTTAGCCAATGGTTATATATTTTACGAAATAATTTCAACATCGCCCCAGAATCACGTGGATCGACAAACCACCCACCATCGGAATCATTTATAATATCCTGTGTCACACCTGGATAAACAATTGCCAGCACTGGTTTTTGTGCACGTAAATATTCATAAAGCTTTGCCGGGACGAGACTGGTTGTGTCGTCTGATGCTTGCAATAGCAACAATACACTGGCTTTTGCTAACTCAGTTAACGCCTCCTGATAAGGAATTCGAGGAAGAAATTCTACAACATTTTCTAACTTTAGATCCTTAACTGCCTTTTTCATTATTTTGGAATGCGCAAAATCACCCGGACCAAGGAAACGAATACAAATATTTTCTAATTCCAGATCCCCCGTATTGGCAAGTTCACAAATGACCCTAAATAAAGGAATAGGATCGCGGAATTCGGGATTGATACCACCCGCATGAATAAACACCAAACGATCAGTCGATTTATTATTGACAGTAGGTAAGTCCTTAAAATCCTCCTCATCATAACCATTGAGGATACAAGTAAAATTCTCTTCCGCTTTAAGGGGGTATCGGTCCACCAACAAATCACGTAATTGTTTAGTACTGGTAACAATCTTTGATGCTTGTTTTATCACCTTTAATTCTAGTTTCGGTGCAAAATAATAATTAACCCATGGCATTCCTACCTCACGTGTGTCTTCATACCACGGGTCACGAAAATCAATAACAAGAGGTAAGCCAGAAAATTTTGACAGTTTAGTGGATATTAAGTGAGAGGTACCTAAAGGACTTGTAGAGTAAATGAGGTCAATTTTCTCCTCGCTCAATATTCGCTTTCCCGCACTGACAGCCCATGGCAGCCAACCTACCCAACGATCAGGAACCGCTAATATTGCAGGGTAGATCCCCGCAATCGATAAATGTCTTTTAGTATCAATATAATTTGTTCGAACAACTCGTACATTTTTAGGTATTTGTTCAACCAATGTTTCATCGATAACTTCATAAGCACCAATATTGATAGTCAACACTGTCACACGCCAGCCAAAGTCTGATAAATATCGAGAGAACTTTAAAGTTCGAAGGACTCCACTACTATTGGCCTCAGGAGGATAGTGGAATGCGACAAAAAGCGCATGCTTCATGCTGGAATTATCACCCATGTGTTATCGCGCTATTTTTTTCATTAATGTCTAACTACAATGCAGCCGCTCCAAAATATTAACCTTCGAGGGAATTTTATCGGCTTGATGTTCTACATTTTTCATTTCCTCACTAAGATATAGAATCGTATCCTCTTCAAATACACGTAGCAATGACATAGAGCCAGAAAAACCTATCAACTCCGGTAGAGCCTCTCCTCCCCAATTAAACATGATAGTGTCAGTCACAGAGTCCCCGCTAATTTCTACCTTGAGTACTTGTTTACCATTTTTTTCCAAATTCGGCTTCTGTATTATAGAAAGTTGTGGCACAAATTCTTGTGAGTGATCCAATGCACAGGGGAAAAATCCTGTAACCCGCCAAAATGGTAATTCTGAGTTTGATTTTACACGCAATGTTGAACTTTTCTGGAGACTACCATATTGCTCCGAATACCATCCGGGCTGAACATCATCCGCGCCCCTGTGGAGAGTTTGACTCATCGCTTCCGAGGATAAGGATAACACGAATAATTTTCCATTTTTTCCTCGAGCCTCCACTATGTCAGAGTCACAAAGAAGCTCAATATCAGGATGAAAATGTAATAAATTTTCAATTTGATAATTGCCCTTACCCAAGACCCGGTCCACCACCAGAAAATAACCATCGCGCACGAGCAATAGTGCTCGTTCAATCACTAATGTACCTTGCTTCACCTTATACCCATGATGCTGACCTCTTATCCATACCACATCTTCTGAAGCCGCAACCTCCAGCAATTCTCCATTGACAGTTCTCTTCCAGCCAAATGCGCCATCTGAAGGCTGAGCGGCACCCTGACCGTTAACTATCACCAAGTTATGCGCGCGCGAACTCATGAAATAACGTCGTAAAAGGTTCGTGCCAGAATAAGTATAGGTACCTGTGTCAACAAGAAAATCATTTCCAAAGGCGCTGTATTCGAAATTTAATACATCATCATGACCATGGCCTGCAGAATGCCCAAGCCCCTGGGGACCACATTTGAAATAAAGATATTGGGATAGTTTATCGTCACATAGATTGGCAATTACATGCCCAGACTTGGGAAACACCTTGATATTCCGCACGCCGCGAGAACCACTTTCACTACCAATAGTGTCGGATTTATCCTGACCGCTTAACCAAAATATATCCTCAGGTTGATCGCTTTGCACACCCAGAAATTCATTATTCTCAACAATCTTTCCAACTATGGAAATCAATTGCCCCGGATCATAGCTAGCATCACCTGTCGGACAAAAGAACCGAAATGCAGAATCACCTAGCATAGGAATTTTGCCATTAGGTTTTTTAAGATATAAAAGGAATTCTGCAGATTTACTGATAGTTTGTGTAAAATCGTCTGATAAAATAATGCCATTTTTACGACAAAGTAGAATTGTCATCAGATAACACTCCATCACAAACATGTGATAGGACACTGACTGTTCGCTATGGATACCACCATCCAGAAATTGGTATTTAAGATTATCTGTAAGTAGAGAAAGACCTTTCTTTTCCCAACGGTCAGCGCTTTTTAATTCCGGATACATTACACCAATATAGAATAACCCAACGGCTTCAGCTATTTGGTGATTATTATGACTACCAGACACATTATACTGACCTTCGATTAACGCCCCATAAATATCAATACGTTCAATGATTTCTACATAATCGTGTACTGCAATTGCGTAAGTACGCAATAAAAACAAACAATGTGTCCAACAAACCACTCTTGCTGTCAATTCAAGACCATCACAAATAAATGCGTCGCTAACGGGTGGGTTTTTACGAATCCAGTCGAGGATCTGTCGTATTAACTCTTTGGCATATCGCTCTTCACCGCTTACCAGCCATGCTATCGCAAGCACAGGAAAATGGCGGTGCAAATTCAACTCAGAAAGAAACCTACCATCAATGCTTTTATCAGGGCGCGATGAAAATAAGTTTGATGGGAAATGCTGACCTGATATTGGATCACGATGCCAATCGATTTTATTTGTATAAGAAATTTTCCCCACACCAAATACGTTAATATTGTGATTAATGATTTCATTTGCTTCTATGAGAATATTCTGCCGACTGTCGAAACGATCTTCTAGTTGATACCAATCAAGATCATTTTCATTAATTAGATAGTGGATGTATTTAAATTTTCCTACGCGGGAGTAATTGTAAAAAATATTCTTATTCGTTCCTGTTTCAGAAACTTTCCGCCAATTTACACGATTACGAAAAAACAACCACCGACGAATAAAATTGGGTTGTACATAATAAGCGATACGTTCAGCGGCAAGCCTACACCCTCTTTTAAAATTTTGGCGTGAATGGTACCTCATAATCTACTTTCTCTTCAAAAATCCTGTTGAAATTGACAACAATTTATAGAAAACCCTCTGAACAGGATGCTTCACAACTATAACTCCAATTATCCAGCCAATCATTGCAGTCAATGCACCAACTAATAGAACCAATAAATAATTTTCATTATCTCCACCCAAACGACTCACAACAACCAAAGGCCCGGTAACGCTGAAAAGTAAAATTCCAATTGACTGCCCCATTGATTTTGTAACACTTACCCAATCCATACGAACTTCACTTTCGACTATTCGATAAGCCAAAATTGCAGCAACAATACTGGCTACCACCAGCGTATAAGCAATAGAAAGTAAACCATAGTACCCCACAAAAATAACCACAGGCACCACAATAAATAAAAGCTGAATATGAAAAGTAGCCATTTTACTAACGGCCCCCATCGCAATTAATAGCTCATCTAAATAATAATATACTGCTGAAATTGCACCAAAACCACAGAGAATTTTCGCGATAGGTACAGCTTCATCCCATTGAGAACCGTAAAGCACCCTCATCAGTGGAAAAGCCAGAACATACATAACGCCATAAAATGGCCATGCTAGTGCGATAACATAATCTACAATTTTATGGTATGAAGCATACATGTCACGCTCAGCACGTTGATCCGCTGACAATAACGGCAACATAACCGGTTTTACGGCAGTTAATACCGCCATTTCAAACAATTTAATCAACCCCATCGCACGACCAAATATCCCAACAGCTTCCATGTCTATCAATTTACCGATCACCATATCCGGCGCAGCAGATCGTGCTTCTTTACTAATCTTGGCTATGCTTGCAAACCCACCAAAACTGAAAATAGATTTAAATTCGCTACAGCCAGGAAGATAAGGCAGTTCCTTAGGACGATATACCTGTAAACCAATGACTGTAACCAACACACCAACTACAGCTGACCAGGCAAGACTCAAAAATCCATACCCCATCATCGCTAGCGCAATACCCGTACCTGCGTGTGCTAACGCACTTGCGGTTTGAACTCTATATATAGGACCAAACTGAAATTCCCGCCTCATCATAGCGAGCGTTACCGAGCCAAACGGCAAAAGAAAGAAATTTATAGACAACACAAATATGACAGTCTCTACCCGTTCATCATCATAAAATTCTGCCACTGGTTGTGCCACGACCAGCAACACAAGCGCTATTCCCCATGCAAATAAAATAGCGGCACCAAGTGCGCTACGCATTTTTTGCGGCGTAAGTTCTCGCTCCTGAACAATATATTGTGAAACGCCAAAATCGCGTAGCATATGAGCCATACCGACAAGAACAGCAGCAACAGAAAAAACACCAATTTCCTCAGGCGTAAGTAATCTGGCAAGAATGATGGTCGAACCGAACGCAGCAATTAATGCCGTGTACTTTTCAGCGAAGGATATTAAAAGGGATTTGCTTATGCTGGACATGGATTCAGATTAAATACAAAATCAGCACCACCATTCTATTCTGTGAACTACTGGTTATTGGTGTTGTAAGTTTTTGTATACTTATATTTTTAGAAAGAATTTCAGTCAAATCAAGTTCCCCAGAATAATGGAGCACCTTTTTCTTCCGCAGCCAATATGCGGGGGTTATTCTGAGTCTTTTCCTCAAGTAGAAAAGCGTCCATGAAAAACTTCACGGCCCAATTAAGATACTCGAACGTACCATACCCACCATATATAGGGTAGGCTCCTTTGACACCACCACAACGCCCACGCGACCGCGTTTTTATATTCAGTATTGATCGGTTAAATCTATTTATTTTTTCTGCCGCTAAGTCCATGTTATTTTCAATTCCTTCCTGATGAAGACGACTCCATATAATCGCCATTTGTGCGTTACCCGTTAAGCAACTCCAACTTGCCTTTGCTTGCCATTGCTTATCAAACTGTCCTGCTAAACTACCATCAGCCCTTAATAATTTCGTCATATTCACCGCAGCCTTTGTAGCTGCATTAATATAATTCTCATCCTTTAATAACAACCCAGTTTCTAAAACTCCCTGTATTGCATAAGCAATGGTGTGCACCAGCGGTCGTTGCGGATCATCCAAACAATTATCACTAAACCAACCATTTTCATATTGTTTGGACAATGCCCAATCAATGTTCAGAATTGCAGCTCCCCTATACTTTCCATCATCAATAATCGAATCCAGCAAAGCAAGCGCCCAACTCACTCTTGTGTTGTACACCGTTGACTGTCCAGCCGCAAACTGTGAAGTCCCTTTTATCCATTGTCCGCTAGGATCCTGGACAGCTACCAAATAGTTCCCAGCACGTTTTGCCGCTTCAAGATATTTTTCTTTTTTTGTCTCAATATATGCTCGACACCAGCCAAATATAACCTGACCGGTATTAAAGACCGCAGGAGAACGAGAGAAATCTACAGTCCCACCCATCACAGCTCCACTTTCCATCTGGACATCACATTCCCAATCGGCCATTCGCAAAGCTCGATCCCGGTAGATTTCTTTACCTGTAAAATAAAAATAATCAAAAAACGTTGGAATAATATAGCCCGTTGTTTCAGGATATGAATTAAACCAACCCTTCCGCTTAAAAAAAGGTCGGTAAATAACACTATAACTACGTGAAACACCATCGTCTGAAGTTGCATCTTGGGCACGACACAGCCATTCCGCCAAATAACCAAGGTGTTCAACATTATCATCTGAATGTTTTGGACGAATCCCCAAAAAATCACGAGCAGATTCAACAAATGCTTCACGCCCGGCAAAATACACGAAAGGAGGCAGCACTAAAGTCTTAATAATATTCTCTGAAAAACCAGATCGAGCCAATTTCTGCATTTCTCTAACCACCATCACTTGTTTCTATACTTAGAATGTAATTCGACCCTTATAACCACACCCCAACTTTCGCATGTTCCGATCTAAGTTACGTGCTAAGGAATCAAATCTGGCAATATTATTTGAGTACGTAGCCATTCAACAGCAATCGGATCACGTACTATTTTTTGTCGGAAATGAATACCCCCACCAGGTCTACTGCTCGTCCACCTGATATTCCACACATTTCCAATTATTGTAAATCCACGTCGTTGATACACATGTATTGCACGCTCATTACCCTGCCATGTAAATACATACGTATAACGAATGCCGAGAGAACCAACAAAATTGATCATTCTTTCCATCGCCGTATGAATCAGGCCTGTGCCTCGATATTTTGGATGGGCCCAAACATCGGCAATCCGAGCTTCATCTGACAATAAATAACGCCAAGTATTTACACATTTATCGTTGTCTTCCCTGAATAAAATCCACATGAGCGCACCAATCTCGTCACCTACATACACACCATAACAATAACGCTGGCCGTATTCCGAATGATATTCAAAATGACGTGGAAAAGGATTCGATTTTTCTTTAAATGATTCAAAGGTAGCATTATCGATACGCTTCAGCTCAAATTGTAGTTTGCAATCGGACTCAGGAGAATCCATTAACATGTCGCGACGCATTACAATAAATTCAGAAACATCTATTATTTTTTCAGCTATTTCACGTGTTAAAGCACCCAGCCCATGATCGCGATATGTCCTTCCTGCAGATTTAATTTTTCGTAGTAATGTCGATTTCATGATGCCCACTAAGTGGATATTTAACAAAATAATTTTTTACAAAAATTCATAATGTGAAGCTTTTAATTATTCGAGAAATTTTCTCTATATCCTTCATAGACACTAACGGCTCACAAGGCAACTCTAGAATTTTATCCCAAACCTGGTCTGTGTGAAGCAATATCCCTTTGCAATATTTATTGTACTGTGCCTTATGATGTAACGGTGTATAACTAGTATTTATTTCATATCCACTATCATTCAATGCATTCCGTATTTTTCGAGTTATTTGTGAGGCATTTGATCCAATAATAATTAACGGTTGAGTCAAACAAACCGAACCCTCCTGATGCTCTACAAGCCTCAACCAATCTACACCACCTAGCAGATCCCGATAAGCCCTAACTTTTAGTCGCCGGCTCTCGATGTTTTTGTCGAGCGTTTTAAGCAACACTAATGCAATACTGGCGTCTATATTCCCCATGCGCACACGATCATATGGGGATAATGATATGTGTTTAATTTTTCCTAAAAATCCAATTCGTTCTAACGGAAAAAACCATCGCCTCCATCTGCGCATAAACAGGACGTACAACGCCCTGCTAACCCGTTCTTTACGTTGACGCTCATTTAATGAAACTTTTTTTATATTATTATGGTAATCAATGTTATCCGTTAAAATTACCCCTCCTCCTGTTCCAAAGCAGATTTTTCCATTGCCGAAGCTTACCACGCCAATTTGGCCAAAAGTTCCCACTCTCTTACCATTGATGGTAGCCCCATAAGCCTGGGCGGCATCATCAATTATCGTTATCTCACGCCCAGAACATACCATTTCAATTGCTTCAATATCTGCAGGATTTCCAAACATGTGTGGAACAATTACAGCTCGCGTTCGTTGGCTTAGACCGCTTTCCACAGAGCGCGCTGTAATATTGAGTTCATCGCCTACCTCAACAAACACAGGTATGGCCCCCGATTGAATTACCGGCTCTATCACTCCATCACACGAAAAGCTGGGGATTATAACTTCATCGCCCGAAACTATGCCGGCAGACTTTAGTGCTAATTCAATTGCCAATCGACCACTACCACATGCATGTACATTTGAAATACTAAAGAAATCCTTTAAGGCATTTTCAAGTCTATGGATATTATCGCCATTTACGACACCACCGAATATAATTTTTCTGATGATCGTTAAATAAGTTTCACTATCCCAATAAGGTACACAATAAGCGACGCGAGATGGATAGCGCCGCACGAAATTTAGAAATTTTCCAAACATCCTATTCCTCTAAAGAAAATGTCTTCATAAATAATAAAAATCACCATAAAACAGAGTCTTCAGTTCCTAACTAAGTACCGCGCAGAAATGAACCGACTCTATCTTTTAGCTTACACACATTATTTCTAAAGGGGCTTAATATCTTTACTCCCGACCGACATAATCGCGGCGTGGTTCCAAGCCTATGTTTAAAACGATATATTCCATGCAATTCATGTTCTTCATTTTCTGCTGCGGCAGGAAGTCCTCCTCGATTAAGGGATCTATACCCCTCATCTTTAAATGTATTAACGGCTAACCAATAAAGACCACTCTGAGCTCCAGCCTTATAACCAAAGTCTGTGCTACCACTAAAAATGGAATAGGCTTGTTTATTAAATGCAGAAAATAGGATCGCTGCAACAACAAAATCATCATGCTTAGCAATAAACAAACGTGCAATACCAGGACTGATAAGCTGCTCATAAATGTTAGAATAAAACTCTTCCTCTTTTCTAAGTTCATATCCCTGATTTTTACTGGTTCTCCGCTTCTGAGTTGATTCCCTTACAACCTTGAGTCCTTTCAAATCCTCTAGTGTTACCCCTTCACTTAGGATCAATCCCTTTTTTTCAATTTTTTTTATCCGATCCCGTTGATCCTTTTTTATGGCACCCCAAAGCACAGTAGTTTCCGCCGATAAATCAACTAAAAACTCTGCTCGCTGATATTCCTTGTATTGTGATTTTTCTGGAAGAAAAGCACTATTTTCACTCATATTGGACCCAATACTGATGCGAGCACAACCTTTTTTACGCGCATAATTTTCACACCGGTAAATAAAATCTGATATCAAATATTCACTCTTTACGATAACGCAGGGGTGAGTAGGCAATTCCAAATAGCGAGTCACTAATGATAGAAAAGGATTATTTGACTGATAAAAATAGGCCATTGATGCCGCACACGGTTTACCCAATGAATCTTTCGCTAAAATATATACAGGAGTCCCGCCTTGAATAGTCGTTTCATAGCCAGCCCAAAAAGAAGAATGAAATATGTTCCCACCAAGGCTGAGGATAGTGTCGTTCCAGTGTTCCGGTGGGTTCACTTCAAAGACCTCAAAATTATAAATTTCGGGAGAAGCAATATTGTTCGAATTATCTATCATATGGTTGATTACTTTATTAATCTGGATAGCAAATTAATCATGCAGCTGCCGTAACAAATATTCGCTAATACGGAATATTTTAAGACAGTTGAATTTTACGTGTAAACAGCTGCTCTCTTTATAGTTCAACCGTCTTATTTGTAGGCAAAAAATTAAACTTGTCACGCATACAGTTCCGCAATAAATCAGCGGTAAACCGTTTCGCCGTTCTGTGCCACGGTGTAAATCTCGGCAATTGATAAATATCAGACTTCGGCCCAGAAACTCCCCGGGCCGTCGATACGGCAGCATGAAATCCAAGCTCTTGCACAAGTTTCACCGTTTCTAAACTGTAGTCTCGACCCGGCACCCCATTCGGATATGCAAAAAGTTCAACTGGCGATCCCACAATGTGTTCCAGTGTATCCTTACTCTGGGCTATTTCTTCTCTAGCAACATCATTCCCAACACTTGTCAAAATTGGATGATTTACAGTATGAGAACCAATCTCCATGCCAGCACTGAAAAGTTCGCATACTTGTTGTGACGTCATCATAAGATTGGTAGGTAGGTCAGTGTTAGTTATATCAGTGACTGCCTTAACTTTATCTATGCGCTCAGCAGGCTCAAGATATTTAAGCTGTTGCAATAAAAAACCAATTAGTTTTTTTCGATGTTCAACGGTCTGCAAAAAATGTGTGCCCAGACAAAGCTGAGAAAGATCTAGAACATCTTCCTTTGTCCGCCGTAAAGCTTCTATTATTGCATCGTTCCACATCAATCCTCCATTCAAAAACCCCGTGGCAATAAAGAATGTTGCCGATAATCCATGCTTCTGTAAAACAGGTAACGCATATTCAGCATTATCTGCATAGCCATCATCGAAAGTAATGCAGGCACATCGACTCGGCAAAGCACCATCTCTTAACTGTTTCACTGCATGGCTTAATGGCAACACCCTGAAATAATTTTTCAGCACACGTATTTGTAGGTCAAATTCATCAATAGTAATCTGGTCTGGTGACAACGGATCGGCTTTCGGAAGAACTCTGTGATAAATCAAAATGGAAAGCCTTGCGCGCTTACCACCCGGAGCCATCAAACCCGTAAGACCTTTTAAAATCATTGATCTATGCTCCTTTTTCCCTGTTAGCACTAATAACAAAAGCATGACTAAATAATGTGCCTAGAAAGGGAACATATTGTAGCAACCAGACTACCGGGCGAGTTTCAACAATCCACTGGAATCGTTGTAGTCGTTGAGGAAGAATAGGCAACCAATGAACATGAATATTTCGACCACCTGCTTTTTTTATAATCTTTATAAATTTTTTTGGTTTTTCATAACGCATTTGAATTGGTTTTTTTGTAAAGGATTTGAGAATTCGGTCAAACATGTGCGGCAAACAATTTGTATTTAGGGCATCAATCCAGATTTCTCCACCTGGTTTAATAATGCGCAAGATTTCTGCGGATACCCTATAAGATTCATCCAATGTTTGTGTAACACCAAAACATATTACTCCATCAAAATAGGCACTTCTAAACGGCAATGACGTAACATCTCCCGCACTCCAATTCATAGTAGCGGAACTACGTTGCTGTGCTTTCACAAGAGACGGAACTGAATAGTCAACACCGATGACTATTGCGCCTTTTTCTGTCATAAAACGACTATACGTTCCAGCACCACACCCAGCATCAAGCCAATCCGTTCCTTGATGCCCGGTCTCCCATCGCTGTTTAAAATGCCGGAACCTGGCATCCAAGCCACTCGGGCTCCAACCAGCAATACCTGCATCATTCTCATGGCTTCCCGCAAATGTTTCAAAACGTGTACGCCATAACGTCTGTAAGTTTTTTGAGTGTCGCATATTTTGAATTAAAAATTTTCTAGGATTAACAGGAGTATCTTCTTCTGTACGGAGTAATATAGTTGTATGTAAAAAGATAAATTATATCTAAAATTTTCATTATACTCATCACATGTAAAATATAATTATTCTGACTTTCTATTCTCTATGCATTCCTGGTATATTTTTAACCAAGCCAGCTTCACCTGTGGCCAAGCATATTGTTGAACACTCTCATGTCCCGCAGCAGATAACCGCTGGGCAAACACATCATCAGTTAATAGTCCCATAAGTGATTCTGCCAATTTTTTATCATCACCAACAGGAAAAAATATCGCTGTTTTTCCATTTTCAAGGATATAGGGAATTCCACCAACATCCGTACTCACTACGGGAACACCACAAGCAAGTGCTTCAAGTACAGAATTTGGCATATTATCTACTGTACTCGGATTAACCATAACATCTGCTGAATGATAAAGTTTCGCCATATGGTCATTATCCAAACGACCGGTAAACGTCACCTTTTTTCCCAAGTCTAAACTAGTGACCAACGCTTCTAACTCAACCTGTTGCGGGCCAGATCCGGCTACAGTAAGTTTTGCACTTGGCAGCTTCTGCTGCACCAAACGATAGGCACGGATTGCCGTAGCAATATCATAAATTTTTTCCAAATTGCGCGTTACGATAATATGTGCGCTATGCCCATCCTTGTAAGATAGCTTTTTGTCCTGACTTTGACTAGAAAATCGACTAAAATCAATAATGTTTGGAATAATACGGGTAGGCACTTTCCATTTCTTAAATACCTGTTGAAGAAAACCGGACGGCACAACAATTGTTTGTGCAGCATTTATCGTTTTTCTTACCCACCAGAAAGATTGCTCAAAAAAAACATCGGCCCCTCCTCCCCTATAATTAATTATAACGGGTTTACCTCGTAATCGAGCAATCCAAACAGCGGGGGAAACAAACAAATGCCAGGACCACCCTGAATTAGCCATTATATGTAAAAGATCAACCCTTCCTGCAACTGTCCACAAAGCAAACAAATACGGTATCAACCGAAAAACTGCCCTGCCACCCTTTATCTTTCCAATCCATATTGGTCGATACGGTAAATTTGTTTGGATAATTTCAACCCCAACTCCATCAATACGCAACAAACGTGCTAACTGATGTGTTTGATTCGCCATACCACCCGATGGAGGTGGCAATGGCCCTACCAAGCCCACGCTTAAGTTTTTCGGTAGTTGAATCATCCTTTTATTACGCTGTCATAAACTCGCTGGTATCGACCAACACTTACCGTCCAATTCCGCTCTTGCTCTACAAACTGTCGCGCCGCTTGGCACACAACAGGCCAAACGTCCGGTCTTTTAAAAAGTGTGATTACAGTCTCTGCCAGAGATTTAGAATCACCAGCATCAAATAAAAAACCCGTTTGTTTATCAACTATTAATTCGCGGTGGCCACCAACATCTGATGCAATAACTAACCGGCCACGTGCCATTGCCTCAAGCGGCTTTAAAGGCGTTACTAAATCAGTGAGTCTCATTGACAACCGGGGGTAAACTAATACATCCACTAAATCATAGTAGCTAGGTACTAATTCATGTGGCACACGCCCAGTAAAAATAACATTATCTTTTAACGCTAAATCAGCGACTATTTTTTTTAGATTATTTTCATCCGGCCCACCGCCTACCAGTAATACTTTCAAGTCAGGTTGCTTTTCGAGAATAATGGGCAATGCTTTCAAAAGAAGAGAAAGACCTTCGTACGCATAAAATGAACCAATAAAACCAAGAACTTGTTTGCCAGATAAACCTAACTTGTCACGTAAATTTTCATCCACTTCTAACGATGCATTAAAAAATTTATAATTAACGGCATTTGGTATAATCGTTAATTTATCTTTAGGTATCCCACGAGAAACAATGTCGTTTCTCAGGCCTTCACAAATTGTGGTAACTGCATCAACCTGTTTAAACACCCATGTTTCAAGTGCCCGAGTTGCGCGATAACGCAATCCCCATTCACTATTGGTACCATGGTCAACCGCAGCATCTTCCCAAAAAGCTCTTACCTCATAAACTAAAGGAATTTTATACCGTCGACTAACACGTAATGAAGGTATCGCGTTTAACACAGGCGAATGTGCATGGATAATATCTGGCTTCACAAGCTTTACTACTTCTTCGATTCTCCGTTCCAATGCTGACATCAATACATATTCCCGTAGCACGGGTATTTTTGTACGAAAATCACTCTTTGCCAGAGTTCGATAAAAGTGCCAACCATCAACATCTTCTTCCCTTGCGGAAGCACCATGCTGTTTCAAACTGGTAATATGGAAAGTTTCCCAACCTAAATCTCGCTGATGTTTGAGTATCGATAGAGTTCGAAAAGTATAACCACTATGCAGAGGTATTGAATGATCCAATACATGTAGTATTTTTAGACTCACAAAACTACCTTAATTTTTAGTGGTCCACTCTTATCAAGCACATTACGTAAAAAAGATTCAAACATTAATAATGACCACAATGGAGCACTGTAGTCACGTTGTCCTGATAAATGTTTATCTAATATTTTTTGAAGGACATTGTGATTGAACAAGCCACTATCCTGAAGTGTAGGTCCAAGTATTGCGGTTCGAACCCTTTCACGAAGCGGCCCTCGAAACCAAGCCGCCAATGGAACTGCAAATCCCATCTTACGACGATATAATATCTCGTTCGACAAATATGGTTGAAGTGCCTTTTTGAAGATCCACTTTCCTTCCTGGCCTCGTAACTTTAAGTTAGTTGGTAGACCAGATGTCCACTCGACGAACTTATGATCAAGAAGCGGAACTCTAACTTCTAAACCGTGAGCCATGCTAGCACGATCGACTTTAGTCAAAATATCACCAACAAGGTATGTTTTCATATCAAGGTACTGCACCAATGACACAGAGTCATCTGTAGGCGCCCTAGCTGCATGATAACGCAGCACCTCAATTGCCTGATAACCACCAAGTTGAGTACGAAAATTTTTACTGAATATCTGACTTCTCAAGTTGTCATCAAATATCGACACCCCATGAAAATATCCCTCAACAGAATCTCGAGACAGTGCCTGAAATGTTGATTTTGCACGAAAAATTTTCGGTGCCCAGTCTGCTTTAGGGTATAGTTTACCTAAGCTACCAAATAAAGGTCGTCGTATAGATAATGGTAAAATAGATCTCATTTTATCTTCATAACGATGGTGCAGATAACGGCGATAGCCCGCAAAATTCTCATCACCACCATCCCCTGATATCGCCACAGTAACTCGTTTACGTGCTAGCCCACAAACTCGATAAGTGGGAATAGCTGAGCTATCCGCATAAGGCTCATCATAAAGGCCTGCCAGCATATCAATAAGATCAAAATCATCCGACTCAACTTGCTCTACATAGTGATTTGTACCATATTGCTTTGCAACAATATCCGCGAACTTTACTTCATTAAACTTGGGATCACCAAACGATATAGAACAGGTATTAACGGGTTGACCATTTAGTTCCGCCATCAATGCCACAATAGCACTGGAATCCACACCTCCAGATAAAAAGGCACCTAAAGGTACATCTGCAACCATACGAATCTCAACGGCCTCGCGCAGTCGATCTATAAGTTCATGTTGAATATCGACTACTGAATCTGTATTTCTTTGATTAAAGGGGACATCCCAATATTCATTGATTTGATATTCTTTTGCGCCATGCCGCAATGTTAGTGTGTGCCCAGGAGGAAGCTTATGTACATTTTTGAGTATCGTCCTTGGCTCGGGTATGTAGCCATATGCAAAATAATCCTCGATCGCACAAGAGTCCATATCTCTATTTAAATCCGGAAACGCCAAAATTGACTTCAATTCAGAAGCGAATATGAATTGACCATCAGATAAAAAGCTGTAATAAAGCGGCTTAATGCCTAACCGGTCACGCGCCATAAAAAGAGTTTTGGTATTTCGATCCCAAATAGAAAATGCAAACATCCCACGAAACCGTTCGACACACGCCTCACCCCACTGTTCCCAGGCATGCACTATCACTTCAGTATCACATTGAGTTTTAAATTGGTGACCGGCCGCTGATAGCTCCTTGGATAACTCCTGGAAATTATAAATTTCACCGTTATAAACTACGACCACCGTCTCATCCTCATTAAACAATGGTTGATGCCCACTGGATAAATCAATAATCGACAACCGTCGGTGCCCGAACCCTAGCCCCGTTTCTATATGAATACCACCTTCGTCTGGCCCACGATGAATCAAAAGATCATTCATGTTACGCAATAATTCTTCCGAAATTTTACGCTGTCCTTGACTATCAAAAATTCCAACTATTCCACACATTAAATTTTCCCTATAGAAGCGCTAACAAGTGTATTCGAAATACACGATCAGCATTCTATTTTACTTTTTCCATTATTTTGTCATAAACAGAAATATAAGCTTCAACCATTGATGAAAGACTAAAGTATTTTTCTACACGCTGACGGCCTGCTTTGCCATGACGCGAAGCAAGTTCAGGATTTTCCACGTAGCAACGCAATGCATTTGCCATTGATTTTGGATCAGAGGCTGGTACAAGCTGTCCAGTCTCGCCCTCAATGATAAGTTCTGAATTCCCTCCCACACGCGTCGCCACCACAGGTAATCCACTGGCCATTGCCTCTAAAATAGTATTTGATATACCCTCCGCCAAAGAAGGTAGTACGAAAACATCAAAGCAACGCAGTGACTCAGAAATATCTTCTTGCGAGCCCGGCATCCAAACTAGGTCATTTATATTCTCAGACTCCATCACACCTGCCACTTTTTCGCGA
The DNA here is from genome assembly GCA_964401355.1 of uncultured Ectothiorhodospiraceae bacterium. Lineage (GTDB taxonomy): Bacteria > Pseudomonadota > Gammaproteobacteria > SZUA-152 > SZUA-152 > SZUA-152. The sequence goes on from CAYNYJ010000015.1 coordinate 26,734, forward strand.
AGCGGACCATCACCGATGATGACCAAGCGTAAAAATTCCCGCGCATCCGGGATTTCCTCCAACAGATATATAAATGCTTTTACTAAAGTTAACGGATCCTTAACATCCTTCATGCGACCGACAGTACCAATAACTAAATTCCCTTCATGGAAAACATTCTTTGGCAAACAACTTTTCTGACCTTGATTTTTAGGATGAAATAATTCGGTATCTACCCCATTATAAATTTGGTGAATATTTGATTTCTGTATGAAAATTTTATGAAGTAAATAATTTTCAATATCTTTCGACAGAGCAATATAGGCCTTAACAAATATTTTAAGTGAGCGGCGCATTATCCGAAGTTTTCGATTACCTCCACTAAGATCCCCCACATCCCATCCATGCTCACCATGAATTCGTCCCGCTACACCGGCAAAGAATGCAGGAGCCTGACACTCCAAGGTAGCAAAGTTACGAGTGTGGACGATATCAGGCTGCAATTTTCTCAACAGTCGCCAAAGCTTCACGAACACATATAGATCCTTACCCTCTTTTTTACATAAAGCATAAAGTTCTACATCGGGTTTCTTAATTCGTAATTTGAAATCTGTATACGTCGTCAAACAAATTATCACATGCCTATATCGGTCATCTGAAATTCGATTAATTAGGTTCACGACGCCATTTTCCATGCCACCAATATCCAGCCGGTGGATCACATGTGCGACTAGTGGTGCTTTCAATGTTTTAAACTCAAGCAATATCTACCAAGTCATACATATTGTTTTCGATTCTTCAAAAGCATCCTGTAGATAAAAATACAATCGCTAATAAAATTCACACTTATTTTGTACAAACCCGATGATACAACAACAAAAATTCTGGAATATAGGAAATAATCACGCGGCCCCATCATCTATTTCTCAAAAATTTGAAAATTGCTCACACCGATTCAGGCACGCATATCGAGTGATAAAAATACCATTATTCACAGTTACGATTACAAACAATAATATTATTCCAAAACTGCTCGGTATCCCACACTGCGTCAGATTGCTTCATAAATTCTAACATCTCTTGCCTAGCCTCTTGCTCATTCATAAGATAATCTGCTGCTATAGCAACAACTGCCGAACCAATTTTATTGCCATAGATATTTGACCAAGCCTGCATAAATTTCGCTATCATTTCATCTTCCGTTTGTAACTCTGAAACAAAATACCAATACCAAACCAATCTATTTTCACTTCCATTTCGCAATTGAGTCTCAATTGCACCGAATTCCCTCTTACTCAAAGATAGAATATTGCGTTTCCTGCTGGAAATCTTTACCCACTGCTTCCCATCGTGTACGGCATTTTGCGTACTAATCAACTCACTGTTTTCACTTTCTTTTGCGTAATATGCAACGTACATATGTATTTTATTGCCATTATTTTTTGAATATACCCAGCGCCCTTCATTCGTAGCCCCTTGAAATGCTGGATGCCAGGAATCATTATCATTAGCTACTAAAACATATGAAGATCCCTCTACATTAGGAGCTACTAAAGAAACTACGCGGTTTACTGAACTATTCTTTTCTATCCACACGGCTGTTGCTGGGCCGGAAATTATAAGGAAAACCGTCACAATCATTACTATTGCTAACTTACTTACGTTATATAACTGAAAGTCTGATATTTTCTTATATCGGCTACCGCTATTCAATATACTTTCCGGATCTCTCCAGTAAGACCCAATCCAAAATATAAGAAACATCACTAGCCCGAAAAAGATCCAACCATATATTATATGATCCACTCCAACCGCTAAACGCATGTCGCTAAGATAAGCCAGCATAACAATCCCATACGCTCGAACTACGTTGGCTATGAGTGGAACAACAACACATAACAAAATAAATATACTTCTCTTCATGAAACTACGATAAGAGACATAAGCATAAAGACAACCCAACGCTACTGATGCAATAAGGTAGCGCACCCCACTACAGGCTTCCGCAACTTCAAAATTACCAGTGGGTATCGAAAAATAAAGACCCTCTAAATAAACAGGAATTCCGGTTAGCTGCAGCAATTTAACGGTAAATATAGCGGTAAAATCTTGCATTACCGGTGTCAATGATTCCCCAATTGGAACCATAAAAAAAAGGTAAGATAACGGAAATAACATCGCCCTAAAAATTACAGTCCCAAGTAACGTTAAAACAATGGCGCTCACCATCGCAACAAGCACTAATTGCTGCACAAAAAGAACATTTGCAGCATAAGCGAACACCCAAATAAACGTAAGAAATGCTAAAATAACCAACCCAAAAATATTAATATTCGGCGTTAAAGAAGCAAATACCTCTCTCCGAGAGTAAATTAAATATATTGATATCGGAAAAATAAGTATCCCATGCGCATATGTATCAGATCGCCACCAAATCTTTCCGATACTCTCCACCGTCCCCCAATACACAACAACTGCAAATAATATCGTTAGGGAAACTACGCTAAGTAAAAAACGCCAGTTCACGAAGTCTTTTTTGTTATCGAATTTAATTTCAGAATCTAAAATATCCATCACACAAAAATTCCAAGGAAGAAAGATGTAACTTTTCTATGCGTGCATCTTATTTTGTACAATTGTTTACACATCCTTTAATGAGTTGCTATTAATTTGTTCACTCGTTCTAGATTAATCTCCCAACTATAATGCTCCATTACCCACGCACGTGAGTTAAACTTTCCGGCATTATATGATGGGTTATTAAGTAACAAAATTGCTTGTTTAGCCATTTCCTCACTTTCATCAAAAACTGAGCACTTAAACCCATCCCATGGTTCTATACCCTCAATGGCTGAATTGGTTGCTAGAAGTAATTTGTCCATTGCCATTGCTTCCAACACCTTATTTTGCACTCCACGCGCTATCCGCAAAGGTGCTACTACAATACGAGAAAATTTTAAATATGGCCGCACATCTTCTACCGTTCCCGTCACCACAACTCCGGAAAGCTTCCCAAGACGTTTCACTTGAGATGAGGGTCTAGACCCAACGATATAAAATACTGCATCTGGAACTTGTGACCGAATGATCGGAAATACTTCTTCAGCAAACCAAGAAACTGCATCCACATTGGCCCAATAATCCATAGCACCAGTAAACACCACCACGCGCTGTTCTGGAGTAAATGGGTTTTTATAATCCAAGGCAGGTGAGAAATACTTCGCATCCACACCATTGTTGAAGTAATCCACTTTTACCGCCACTGATGGAGCAAGTTTCTTGAATAATTCTGCCTCTGCCGACGACACGAAAAGACTAGCTTCAAATTTTTTAGCCACGGAAATCTCATATTCCAGAAGCCGTTTTGCTTCTCTCTTATAAATAATACTTAATGGCCACATTTTTTTACGCTGATACTGTTGCCATTTATCAGAGTCTACATCGACAAAATCGATAACTCGACGTAATTGGTCAAATCTTTTACTCAGTACATACTGGGCCATTGCTGCGGAAAAAATTAATACATACTTAATATCATGCACAGTCACTACTTTATCAACCCAGTCTTGCATCGATTGATTCGCATAGTAGGGTACTGTTAGCGGCTGTCCAAAAACCAATCCTTTTAAACTTTTTAACGTTGCACTTTTTGAATTTAAACTAGTAAAATTAACTTCTGTGCAAATCGAACTTAGATTTTTGACATACGACCAATCGGCAGGATCATCGACAAATGCGCCCAAGTAAACTTGGTAACGCTTTGTTAAATATTTTAATAAGTGAAAAGATCGTATTTTGTCACCTTTATTCGGTGGGTATGGAATTCTGTGAACTAGAAATAATAGGGGCTGCATATTGTCACCCTAAGCTACGAGACAATAATGGGCCAACCATATTTGCAATCGGTAGTGGTAGGCGCTTCCACATATTGATAAACATACGGTACTTTGGATTCAATGGATTTTTATCCGGAATAGAGCCCGCTTTTACCAAACGATATTGGTAATGTAATGATTCTGGTTCAAATCCCCAGTTCTTTTTAAAATTATATGAACCCGTTCCTTTTTTGCTTCGTCCATAATCAAATATCCGAATACCTTTTTCACAAGAGCGTCGCATAACTTCCCAATACATGAAGTCAAATCCTTTTACCCTACGCGCTTCTAAAGTCCCTCCAGCATAATAGGGTAAAACCTGATCTCGAAAATAAAAGCTCATTACGGTACTAACAACACGCCTTCCTTTGGTTATAGTCAGTATCTCGCAATCATCAGCAAATATATCTTTTAGTATTTTGAAATATTGCCGAGGAAAAACTGGTGTCCCATGATTACGAACACTGGTTGCATAAATATCAAAAAAACGATCCGTATTACCCTCGATTTCACTCACCAAACCAGCCTTAATACCCTTGCGGACCATAGCACGCTGCTTACGAGGTATTGCCAACATATTAACCTCTAAATCTGGATCAATTTCCTTTCGGAAAGTGACATACAGATCCTTAACTGGCCAATCAATTTGTGCAGGGTTTACATTACGCATTTCTAAATAATCAACATCTAGTCGATGCGCAAGTTCTTGTGCTGCATCCTCAAGCGCAATCCGCACCACATCATTATTCGCAATCACACCGCCATAAACACAGAATGGCGTCGAACTTAAAGAATTGCCAAATAAGAAACTCTGTGTGTGAACCAAAGGTAATACACCTTTTATTTCTCCTCCCTGTTCAGCATACAAGTAATGCGCGGTGTGTCTGAATGCTTTTTCGATTACCATCGCCCATTCCGCTTTGTGAAAAAAAGTGGCTTCTGGGCAGCTCATCACATAAGCATTCCAACGTGATGCATCCGTACTGGAAAATTTATGAATAGTCAACGAAGACAATCTTTCGGTCATTTCCCAGTACTCATATCAGGTCCTATTTTCAGTTTTTTCCAAAAAAATATGATCCATACGACCCCAATTAAAGTCCCTCAACAGTGCAACCAGGCGTTGTTCCATTCGTCCAAGGTTAAAATAATGACGGAAACGTGTTTTTAAGCTGATATCTGGTTGCCGGGGTTGATCCGGGTCAATCTCCCAAGGATGGAAATAAAACATACCCGGCTGAGACTCTTTTTCGTTCACTCGCCGTAAAGCCCATCGAGATACCACATAAGGGTAGAGTCGAAAAAACCCACCCCCACCACAAGGTATGTTCTTATTTCCAAGACGAATTGTTGTAATCGGAATTTCCAAAATACCTTGATCTCCTCTAGGACGAAAGGAGAAGCGTGAAGCTTCCGGCATACCGTAAAGATCATGTTTAACCGGATAAATGCTGGAGCTATACAAATAACCAGCCTCATACAATTCATCCAATGCCCACAAATTACTTGCGCCAATGGAATAACTTGGAGCACGATAACCTTTTACTTCAACACCCGAAATGTCTTCTAACAGTTTTTTGGTTTTTTCAATATCAGCGCGGAATACTTTCGGGCTTTGTTGAGTCACGCGGGTATGAGTAAACCCATGACTAGCCAATTCGTGACCTTCACTGACAATCCGTCGCACCAAATTTGGATAGCGTTCCGCTATCCAACCCAAAGTAAAAAAAGTTGCCTTAATTTTTTTCTCGGAAAAAAGATTCAGGATACGATCCATATTTCCTTCAATACGACAAGGGATACTATCCCACTGAGCGCGGTCGATAGTTTTTTCGAATGCGGAAACCTGGAAGTAATCTTCCACATCCACCGTCATGGCATTAATTATTGACATTAAAATAACTAGTCCATGTTACGCTATTTAAAAGCTGTTGTTACACATAAGTATTCTTCAAGGATGCCAACGATACGATGCGCAGCTTTACCATCCCATAATTCAGGAATCCTGCCCATTTTCCCACCGTTATTCATTACTTCATCAAAGGTTTTACGGATACGTGTCGGATCCGTTCCAACGACTGTGTTGGTACCCTGATCGACAGTGATGGGGCGCTCGGTATTTTCACGAAGGGTAATGCAAGGCACCCCCAATGCGGTGGTCTCTTCTTGAATCCCACCTGAATCGGTTAACACTACACGAGCCTCTGACATCAGGCCCAACATTTCCAGGTAGCCTTGAGGAGGTAGTAGTAATACTTGTTTGGAATTCAATAACCCCGTCAATCCGGATTCTTGGATTTTCGCTTTAGTTCGCGGATGCACGGGAAAAACCAGGGGTAATTTTTCACTAATTTTTGCTAATGTTGTTAACAATTGTTTTAGCAACTGAGGATTATCAACATTGGACGGACGATGTAACGTTAGCAAACCATAAGCACCTGATTTAAAATCATCGTTTACATCCGCTGCGTGAAAAGTCTCATCAGAAGATACCTTTTTTTCCAACTGTGCCTTCAAGGTATCGATCATAACATTACCAACAAAGTGTACGCGTGATAAATCTATCCCTTCACGTTGCAAATTTGGCTCGGCAGATTTTTCAGTAATAAAAAGGAGATCGGAAATTTGGTCAGTAAGTACGCGATTAATTTCTTCTGGCATCTTCCTATCGTAGCTGCGTAGCCCCGCCTCAACATGTGCAACTGTAATTTCCTTTTTGGCCGCGACTAAGGCACATGCTATGGTCGAATTCACGTCACCGACAACCAAAACCATTGCAGGCTTTTCCCTATCGAGCACCGTCTCAAAACTACTCATTATTTCAGCTGTCTGCACTGCATGACTACCCGAGCCCACACCCAAATCAACATCAGGCTCGGGTATCCCGAGTTGATGAAAAAATGCATGTTTCATTGCCGCATCATAATGCTGACCAGTGTGCACTAAATAAGGTGCAAGATGACTTGAGCTATGTAAGGCCGCCATCACCGGTGCTATTTTCATAAAATTGGGCCTGGCGCCTACTACACATACAATTTTGTGTTTGTCTTCTTCCAAAATGATATTTCCCTTGCCGTTGCCTATTCAATTCATCAGATACTTCTCGATGAACTAAAAAATATAAATATTACATCACTATATGAAACGCATTTTTGCATTTAAGGTTATTCGGTTTTCATCATAATCTCGACTCGCATCAGATGACTGCTGAGAAAGATATCTATACTTAAGCGACAACTTCGACCTATTCCCGATTTTTCTATTCATTCCCACACTAAAATCGAATAACTTATCTTTGCGACCAAAAGAAAAACTATGCTCCCGTTCTCTTGTACTGATTATCAGGCTGGAGCGTGGCGATAACTTCCAATTCAACGAAGCGCGCCCTCCACGTGCGACTTCTTCCGCATCACTTTGCTGGAACTCTCGCTGTTCGTTATACACAGAAATGCTTATAGTGCTTCTTTTCAATTTGTACGTGAGGAATACCTGCCCGCGCTTTCGTATAAATATTTCATTCGAAAGTCCAAAGCTATCATTTGAATTTATTCCTTGCTGACCACTTCCAAGACTATCATCAACTTCTGCAACAAGTTGCTGGATAGTTGTCGTAATTTCTGAGTAATTCGTTCGCCATTGGGTGCGTCGAGTCCTAAGGCTAAATGAACCATTCCATACTGAACCTGTATTTAGTCCCACTCCACGCTTACTCCAACCAAGTTGAAATGATGTCTGTGGTGTAGGATTCCAGTTCGCATCAATAGATTTTAATTTTTCTCCGTAAAGCATATCGAGACGAAATTTTGTATTGGGTCGCCAGCCCAATCCAACCGCCCAGTAATCTCCATTTTTAAATCTTGAACCACGAGCTTGTCCCAGGTTATTTTCTTCAATTCCTCCCTGCATTAACGCAGTGAAACGTCTGTTTAGCTTGTACCCCAGCTCTCCAAAATAACTCTCGTAATCAGTATTATTTGCTGTTTCTTTTATTATTTTTACATTGTTGTACCTGAACCTCCAGGAAGTACGCGCAAACTCTCTGCCACTGGATAAATTTAATTCTGTCTTGTGACTTTCAGTATCAGTGGCACCTGTATCAAACTGGGCAACATTCAACGTATAACGAGCAAGGGCTTCAACGGCACCACCAAAGTCATTTTGGTAATATGGACTCAAGCGAATAGTTTTAACCTCTGCGCGATTCACTGCACTCAGGTTATCAATATTCCCCCTCACTCCACTCGCAATATTTCTTTGGCCAATTGACGCCCGACTGTCAAAAAAATAATGCTTTTTGGCCAGCGCACCATTCGCATTTGCCAACAGCTTATGGTTGATTGCGTTACGGCTACGATCTTCAGAGTATAATAATTTCTGTAACTGATAACTAAGCGCAAGCTCCAGGCGCCGCCCTTTCCTCGTCAAAGAAATCCCTGGAGTAATTTCAGTAATATACTCCTCCTGTTCTGCACCAGAAGCAGAAAGGGTTACATTATCGGTGTAGGTTTCCCCAAGGGTTACTGTTGGCTCGATCAACCAATCTCCAGAATATGCCGTTGTGACTTGTAGCAAGAAAATTACAGCAATGGTAGCAACTCGATTAATTCGGAAAGAGGTATCAACTTCACTGCCTTTCATATTAAAAAACATTCCAACCTATCCACCTTGTAAAGTGATAAGTTAACGACCCTAATCATTGAAAGCATGCTAAAATTACACACCTCTTCAGCACAATGCCGACTTACAGTTAAAAACATTTGTCCCCTACTCACTGCCAAAAATGGGTATTCGTTAAGAGCTTATTGATGTCCATAACCACCATACCCACCATAATAATCGCCGCTAGACGAAACTCGGCTTTTATTCAGCACCAAACCAATAACTTTGTCTTCTTCTAATTTTGTGATGGCCTCTATTATGACATGCTGAGGTGTTTTTCCCGCCTCTACCACCATCAAAACTTGCCCCATAACATGAGCCAAAACACCTGCTTCAGTTGTTACCAACAGCGGCGGCGCATCAAAAATAACAATTCGATCAGGGTAGCGAACCGAAAGTTCGTTAGCCACACGTTGCATTTGTTCACTCGCCAACAGCTCTGTTGAATTAACATGCGTCTGTCCCGCAGGCATGACACTAAGCTTTGGTATATCGGTGTTAACTATCACATCACCCAGCCCTATCTGCTCATTTAGCAACACATCAATCAACCCTGGCTCATTTTGTAACCCAAGCAAGCGAGTCAGTGACGGATTCACCACATCACTATCTACAACCAATACCGTAGTGTCTCGTTCCATCGCAAGGCTTAATCCAAGATTCAAAGCAGTAAAGGTTTTGCCTTCACCGGGCAATGCACTAACAACCATGATGAGATTGCCTCTATCAATAGTTTTAGTACCCTTTCCTTTTGCATTCATCAATAATGGTCGCTTAAGTAACCGATATTCCTCAGCAAATTTGCTACGGTCTGACTCCGGTGTCAGAAAACCCTGTTTCTCTAATTCAGCCAGATTTAGGTGACAAATGATGCCTTTTTTGACATTGTTGTTCTGTATTTCGCCTTCTTCCTTTATAATTTGTGGCGAGTGTTTTACATGAGCAACACTATTTTTTTGGGGGCCGTTACTCTTATTTAGGCGCTCAACCGCTTTCTCAATGCTGCTCATAACCATTGCCCCACAATTTTCAGCATTTGACCATCCGAACCAAATAGAAAAACGACACCGCTATAAACGACTAGCAATACCGCACCCACCCCGATAAATGCTCCGAGCTGGAGGCGACGCTTGGTTAATAATTCAGGAGTCCAAATACGAGACACTGAACCAAACACTGGGAGTCCACTGATTTTCCGCAGTGTTTGTTGGTCATAAACTGTGGGCCTGATTTGAGAGAGCAAAAATGCCAGAGCAATCCCTGCCCCGATAGCAAGCAAAAATATTGCACTGCTTAACAACACCCGATTTGGCCCTGAGGGTGATAACGGAACTCGAGGTGGATCAATGACTTTAAACTTGACGTTATCACCTGTTTGTTCCATTTGCTCGCCCATTTTTGCCGATTCCAGACGTGCAACCAAGGCATTATAGTTTTTCTTAGTCAGGTCGTAGTCGCGATTTAAACCCTTAAATTCCGCTTCTATCTCGGGAATGGTGTCAACCATCTTCTTGAGATTACTCACTCTACCCTGATACTCATTGACACGCACAGTAAGCGAAGCCACATTTGCCTTAGCCTGTCCCAGGGCGATTTTCAGCTGTTGATAAACCGGATTTTTCTCCAATGGAGATATCGTAGAAGAGCTTGTAGCAGGCAATGCAGAAACCTCATCCTCTCTCTGTTTTTCTAGAAATATAATCGTATTTTTCGCTGATATTACTTCCGGGTGCTGGTTCGTATATTGCAAGAGTAGCTCATCGATACGAGACTGTAGTTTTTGAATTCGCACATCCAAGGGATGTGAAGGCTGCAATGAGATAGATGAGGTACCAAAACCAAAAACCGGTTCCTCTCCTCTAATTTGCCGCCTTAATTCATCGCGACGATCCACCGCTTCATTCAACAGTAAGCGCGCTTCCGCAAGTTGATCCTGTACACCCTGTAGTCGTGTAAAAAAACCTCGGCCAGTCTGTGGCATCTGGTTAACATTTCTTCTTTTGAATTCCTTAATTCGATCTTCCGCCTGTGTCAGGCGCATTTCATGTTCCTTTATCTGTTGAACCAAAAATTTTTGCGCTGAATGAGAATCCTCTCGAGTCTCACCCAGTGTGCTTTCCACAAAAATTGTCAACAGTGACTGCACTACCCGTTTTGCAACTTCTGCATCTTTATTTGCATAAGAGATAGTGTATAAATTTGCACGTTTAGTATTACCAAATTTAATATTTCGCGACAACCCATCCAAAAGTGATTCCATTTGTCCAGGCGTCTTTACGGTGATGTCCAAGTCTGTCATACGCACAATCTTTTCCATGTTTGGCCGACTTAATAACGTTTTCGACATTAGCTGCAAACGCTGGCCAACATTAGACTGCGTGGCTAGACCTCTCAACAATGGTCGCAGCAGGGAAGTGGTATCAACATAGACTCGCGCATTCGCCTGGTATTGATCAGGCATTTTCGCAACAAATACCCACCCTCCCACGGCGATAACCCACGCTAATGCTATTGCAAACCAGCGATAACGCCAGATACCACGCAGATAGGTAATAAGCTGCTGAAGAATTTCCTGAATTGGCATATCTATCTTTCCACTGAGGCCCGAATATTAAAACCAGGCTTCTGGAATAATCAAAATATCACCAGGAAGCATATCGACGTTAGCCGAAATATCACCGTCATGAATCAGATCATCCAATCGCACAATGTATTGCATCTGCCGACCGTCCACCACACGTACAATGCTGGCCTTGTTGCCGGCCGCAAATTCCGTTAACCCACCCACTGCGATCATGACATCCAAAATCGTTAGATGCTCCCTATAAGGTAATGATTGTGGTTTTGCGGCTTCACCGATAACTCTTATTTGCTCGCTATAACGCCCCGTAAAACCGGTCACAATAACCGTCACGACCGGGTTTTTAATGTAACGTGCAAGTTCTTTTTCCATATCCCTGGCCAATTGGGTCGACGTCTTGCCACTTGCCACAACATCTTCCACCAACGGCGTCGTAATTCGACCATCGGGCCGAACCGGTACTGAAGAAGACAGCTCAGCATTTCCCCACACAAATATATTGACGTTATCACCCGGACCAATCAGATATAGCGGTACTTCGCCATCGTAGGTGGCAGAGCGCAAACTGGATGAATTGTTTGATGCACAACCCGTTACAATCAGCAAAAAACAAATAAGAGAAAAATAGACTGCAGAAGACCAAAATATGCGTAATTTATTCATTAACATCTCATTGATTTAGCAATTATTAATGTTGTCCTAACAGTAAGCGTGGTGAACAACACATATCACATCGGTTCAACCACTCCCTGTCTTGAGTACAATTGCGCAAATATTACGCCACAGCGACTAGCGAGCATCACACAATGCCCAACTCGCCACGCCATTTAGCCTTTGAAAGCTCTATTACACAATGCGAACAAGCATAATCGATAGTGCTTAATAAAAATATTCTTTACTGAGAATAAGCCACCCTATTTGTATTTATTGTGAATTTTACCAGACCCGATACTAGGTAAACTCTAGAAAATGTCATGTCTGATTTCATTAGTACCATTACCATCCCAACAACTACAGATGTGCAACCTCAGTAAAAACCCTGTCGAAAAAATTTACACATTGGTTACTACGCATCCAGTAACGCTTCGACAAAATAGCCTTAAAAAATAAAACTCTATCGTAAGAGCATGTTTTTAATTGATTTATCTGGAAAATATGGCAATTATTTAAATATTAATAAAATGTCGGTTTTCTTTACAGGGCACTCTATGGGAAGCAGCTATACACGTTAAATACTGCATTAACAATGAGTTACAAACATGGCACAGCAATTGCTACGATGCAGATGTAAAACATATTATTAATAGCCTAAAGCTGGTTAGGAATTAACAAGGATTAAGCAAATGATGAATAAACTTAACTTGAAACTAATGGGTGCTATCGCTGCAAGTGCTTTATTGCTGGCACCTATCGCGAATGCGCAGCTGATCGTTCAAATCAGCGAGACAGCTGACTTCAGCAGTAACGTCGAAGCTATTGACACCGACGGCGATGGCTACGTCAATCTTTTCAGCGCGTTAGGAAGCTGGACGCTTAATAGCGTTAGTGGGTTAAGCAACCCATTTATCGGAAGCGACGCATATGACGAACTGGATCTCTTTTCTCTTAATGTATCCGGCGGTGCAGGTACGCTTTATATACGGTTAAGCAATACAGGTCTGACCCGAACGAATGATAGCTTCATTACCAGCTTTGGGGGCACGACTAATGGCAGCATCTCGTTTCAGAGTTATATTGATTCATCCAATGTGCACTTTGGCAAGGAAACCTTACTGAGTGATAGTGGCATACTCTCCACTCGGGCCTACTCCGGCATCGACAGCGGTGTTATTACAAACACGACTGATGCCTACTCGATGTCCATTTATGCTACGATCACCCACCGTGGCGAAGGTCAAGTCTCAAGCTTTGACTACAACATCAAGGTTCCAGAACCCAGTTCACTGGCCCTTCTGGGTATCGGTCTCATCGCAGTCGGCTTTGCCTCACGCCGCAAGCGTAAACAGACTGCCTAACCGCGAGTTGTTTTATACAGGAAAGCCCCCTCTTAGCGTAGAGGGGGCTTTTTTATGCATACCTAAAAGCCAAATTCAAAGCCCATATTTACGCCTTAACTCACAAAATAATTCTTCCCCAGTACCAACACAATACAATCATTCAGATTTATCGAGCCCACTCTGTTACCAATAAGATTATCGAAATATGTATCGATCTGATGGCGACATGTGGCTTGAACTCAAGCCCACCCGCTCAGTGGGATCCTTCAAAGCACTCGCATAAATCACCACCTGCCATTGCAGGCACTAGCCCAAAATATAAAAATCTCGACTTGCTACCCAGTCGCCTGAAAAGGATACTGTTTCTTTTTAAAATCCCGGTCGTCATGCCGGCATCCAGGGAGGGTGGCAATACATGCAAGGCTGTATTTTAGGTTACTGTTGACAGGGTAACGGGCTTTGATATGTTTATATCCAGCTCCTGGATACCGGCATTCGCCGGTATGACGGTGGATTTAGGTAACATGAGTAGTATTCATTATTAGTGACTTGTTAGTAAATCTACGTAAAAAGCTCGTCCAATGGGAAGGCTGCTACAATTCCCTGAGGTCACATTCTGCACATATTAGGAAATGCCTTATGAAAAGTTGAAACAACGTATGTTTAGCTAGGTCACCAATGCCATCCTAAGTCAAATAAAAGACACTTTATTCCTGATTCAAACACGCAAACAATTTTTTCTGCACGTCGGGGTAAGCTCGCAACTCTTTTCTAAACATCCCACCCATGCTGAGATGTAAAAACCCCTGACTGCCGGCTGCTTGCATCAGTTCTCCCACTGCATTGTAGGATGCCCCAGCCATTTTATTTCCCGCTCCCATTTCCTGCACTTCAAAAGGAAAAGTCCGCACAGTGTAATCCATCTCTTTTTTCAGGCAGCGTCCCAGCCAGCCAACAGCCTGGTTAGGCTGCTCACCATAACCACTGAGAATAATGTCTGCGTGCGAGGCACTGATAGAATACATTTTTTCTTTTTCAAAGCTGTGCAGTTGCACAACACGTTTATCCGGCTGCACCGACATTAACGCGCGCGTAAAGGCCAGAATATAGTCCTCAGCTGGTGGCATGAAAGACTCGGGTAAAAACGTTGGGTGTGCTGGCACCATTGCCGGAGCGGTATTCCACGCTGCTGCCCTGAAATTACCGTTGGCCATCAAATCAAGCGCGATGACTTCGGTTTCCGCATCCTGAAAACTGTGAAGCACTTGCAGCACCGTTTTGGGTTCACGATCCACAGCAAACACAAAAAAACCTTTTCCCGAAAAATTGTTCTGCGTCGCGCCCTCGCCAAACTCCTGTAACACTAGCAAAGGGACTCGTTCAGTGCGCGTTCCAGTCAATTCAAAACCCAGCTTAGCCCATTGCTGCCGCAAGTCCGGGCCACGTTCTCCCGCAAACAAACGCCGAAACAGCTTTTCCGCCAAAGCCAATTCTTGCTCACTGGGATAATTCAGCTCTACATCGACTGCGGTACTACGCACAGCACGTAACATATCTGCCAAGGTTTCCGCCGTCGCCCAACGGGGAAAACCCGCCAACAAAAGCACCATTACCAGCAGCGGCATGTGTAAAGGCCAATATTTCAAATTTAATGCTTTTTTATCACTGACATTCTGCTTTAAGATGAAGCAGTGGGTTAACATTTTATAGAACATTTCCTGACGTCCTTAAACACCCCTATGAATTAGATAACCCATATAACTATAGTACTATATCGTATATATGTTTTTGTGCGCCACATCGCAAACCCACACGAAAGAGCGTAAAGGGGGCAGAATAGAACACCCCCACTCCTTCTTTAAACAAACTCTCAAAATTTCCAACCTGATACTTTGTGTATAAATGACTCAGTATCGACGAGATTATGAGCAGGAATAACATCACGTTCGCCTCGCTGCAACATGTGATTAATCCAGGCAATCCGTTCCGGATAATCTGCCAGCCAGAACGACAAACCTCTGGGAATAGCTTCGCGGAAATACTCACGACACCTCCCATTTTCCGAAAAATACCCTTCTGCCGATTAAAAGCAGACTGAAATCTCGTATTTGTGGCATAATATGCGCCACATTTTTGCCTCTTCACACAGCCAAACGGCTTAATACGGCGGGCTTTGTGCCAGTCATCCGCCATATTAACCACCCCACTAGGAATAATACCGTGTTAGCTTCTGCGAATATCACTATGCAATTTGGCGCCAAGCCGCTATTTGAAGACGTTTCTGTAAAATTTGGCGGTGGCAATCGCTATGGTCTGATCGGTGCCAATGGCTGCGGAAAATCCACTTTCATGAAGATTCTGGGGGGAGATCTGGAGCCCACCGCAGGCAATATCTCAAAAGACCCCAGCGAGCGTATTGGCAAATTGCAACAGGACCAGTTTGCGTTTGAGGAATTCAGCGTGATTGATACCGTGATCATGGGTCACGAAGAGCTGTGGAAGGTCAAAGCCGAGCGTGATGCCATTTATGCCAAAACGGAGATGACGGAAGCAGACGGTATGCGCGCTGGTGATCTCGAACACGAGTTTGCCGAAATGGACGGTTACACCGCCGAGGCACGGGCAGGCGAATTATTGTTGGGACTGGACATCCCCGTTGAACAGCACTTTGGCTTCATGAGTGAAGTGGCACCAGGTTGGAAATTGCGTGTATTACTCGCCCAGGCACTATTTTCTGACCCCGATATCATGCTGCTGGACGAACCCACCAATAACCTGGATATCAACACCATTGGTTGGCTGGAAAATATTCTAAACGAGCGCAATTGCACGATGATTATCATTTCCCATGATCGTCATTTTCTCAACAGCGTGTGTACGCACATGGCCGACCTGGATTACGGCGAGATTCGTATTTACCCCGGCAATTACGATGAGTACATGACCGCCGCCACCATGGTGAGTGAACAACTCACCTCAGACAACGCCAAGAAGAGCGCACAAATTGCCGAACTCAAGGCCTTTGTCAGCCGCTTCTCGGCCAATGCCTCAAAATCAAAACAGGCAACCTCGCGCGCCAAGCAAATCGACAAAATCAAACTGGCGGAAGTTAAACCCTCCAGCCGGCAGAGCCCCTTCATTCGTTTTGATCAGGATAAAAAATTGCACCGTCTGGCCCTGGAAGTGAAAGGACTGGAAAAACATTTTAATGAAGAACTTTTTTCCGGACTCGATTTAACGGTGGAAGTCGGTGAACGTATCGCTATCATCGGGCCCAACGGCATCGGCAAATCCACACTACTGAAATGTTTGGTGGGCGATTTGGAACCCAATGCGGGCACGGTAAAATGGTCAGAAAACTCCAATATCGGTTATTACGCACAGGATCACGCTGCCGATTTCGGAGAAAATAAAACCCTCTACGACTGGATGGATTACTGGGGGAAAGAAAGTGATGACGAGCAAATTATTCGTGGCACCCTCGGTCGTTTATTATTTTCTTCAAACGACATCGACAAGTCAGTCAAGATTATTTCTGGTGGTGAGCAGGGGCGCATGCTATTTGGCAAAATCATGCTGCAACGACCCAACATTCTGTTAATGGACGAACCCACTAACCACATGGACATGGAATCCATTGAAGCGCTCAACCTAGCCTTGGAAAATTACCCCGGCACCTTGATCTTCGTCAGCCATGACCGTGAATTTGTCTCGTCATTGGCCACCCGCATTATCGAACTGACGCCTACGGGCATCGTCGACATTCATGGCGGTTACGAAGAATATCTACGCAGCAAAAACGCAACCTAAATTTTATCAGCATGAGCCAAACCGACTTCTCTTCCCTCAAGCTACGCCCTGCTCTGCTTGAAAACCTGTCAACACTGGGTTATCACGCGATGACATCAATTCAGGCGCAAAGCCTGCCGGCGATTTTGGCGGGCACGGATGTCATCGCGCAGGGAAAAACCGGTTCGGGGAAAACGGCTGCCTTCGGCCTGGGCCTGCTGAATCGGCTTGAGGAAAAACGCTTCTGCGTACAATCACTGGTGCTTTGCCCAACGCGTGAATTAGCCGACCAGGTATCCAAAGAAATTCGCCGGTTAGCCCGCGGCATAAACAACATAAAGGTGCTCACCCTCTGTGGAGGTATGCCCTTCGGGCCGCAAATTGGTTCGCTGGAACACGGGACTCACATTGTGGTCGGCACCCCCGGTCGTATCGAAGAGCATCTGCGCAAAGGCACATTGGTACTGGATAAACTGAACATTCTGGTGCTTGACGAAGCCGACCGCATGCTCGACATGGGTTTTCAGGAGACACTGGATACAATCATTGACTACGCTCCCAACAATCGCCAGACCCTACTGTTTAGCGCCACGTTTCCGGACAAAATAAAATCCATTGCTGATCGCATACTGCGTGATCCGGTGATAGCGAAAGTAAATTCAACACACGACAAAACCAGTATCGATCAGCGCTTTTACAACGTGGAAAACGATGCCCAACGCATGGATGCGCTGCGCTTGTTGCTGTTAAAAAATCGCCCCGAATCAGCCTTGGTATTTTGTAACACCAAACGTGAAACCCAGGAAGTCGCGGACGCACTCGTCACCCATGGTTTTAATGCCCTTGCCCTGCACGGTGACCTTGAACAAAAAAATCGCGACCAGACCTTGGTACGATTTTCCAATAAAAGTGTGTCTGTATTAGTGGCCACCGACGTCGCGGCGCGGGGCCTGGATATTGATGCATTGGATGCCGTGATTAATTATCACCTTTCCCGCGAAACCGAAGTCCACATTCATCGCATTGGTCGCACTGGCCGGGCGGGAAATAAAGGCCTTGCCTGTACATTCTATAGCGACGATGAAAATTACAAACTCGCATTACTCGAAGACTATCTCCAGCAACCCATTGAAAATAGCGACCTGCCACCCATCCAACTGTTAGCTGAAACACCTTACCAGGCCAACATGGTGACTCTGAAAATCGATGGTGGAAAGAAACAGAAAGTACGGCCCGGCGATATTCTTGGCGCACTCACGGGAGAAAATGGCATTAGTGGAAAACAGGTCGGAAAAATAGTTATTGCAGACAACTGGGCCTATGTCGCCGTCACTCAGGATGCAGCAAAAGATGCGCTAAACAAATTAACCCATGGAAAATTGAAAGGTCGCTCTTTTCGAGTCAGGCAACTACGGGGCTAAGAGGCGTCTTAAATAATTTTTCAAAAATTTTCGAAATTACGTCAACTGTGCACGAATACCTCGATACCATTCTAGGGTATCAATATAGATTTTACTAATTTCTGCAGGTGACAATTCAGAAAATTTTATCATCTCCCATTCCCCTTGTTCATGACCGATCACACAATTCAAAGCCTTTCCCATTTCTCCCCGATGAAAAAGAAGAGCCTCATTTATTTCTTCAGAAAAAGGCAGTGATTTTAATATACTTTTCATGCTTCTCGACATAATAGCATCAAGAAAAGAAAACATGCCAACGGTAAAAAAGCTATCCGAATCTTTAAATCCCGATTTTTCTGCCAGCAGTTTACACATCCTGGCTCGTACCATGGACATGTCCGTCAACTCCTGCGGAACCGAATCAATATTGGACAGGGCGACAAGGGACACCCAACTTTTTATTTGTTTCAAACCCAGCAGTACTAACGCCTGATGCAATGATTCTACTTTTTTCGACAAACCAAAATTAGCCGAATTTATTAATCTCAAAAATTTAAAACTGATTCCGACATCCTGGCTGATCAATTCTTCCAGCTCTGAAATATCGACATCGGGATCCTGTGTTTTTGCCAAAAGCTCTAGTAATAATATTTTATTAGCGGGAAGCGTCTTGTATTTAACTACCTTGGGCTTACTGAGAAAACTTCCCTGAAAATAGGTAAAACCCAGATTTTTACAAAATTGAAAATCATCCTGGCTATCCACTTTCTTCGCCAAAAAAGGTTTGTCGAATGACGTCAGTTGACTGAACTGAGCTTGTAATTGTTGCCGGTCTAATTTTGATATGTCGATTTTAATAATTTCACATTGTTCAACAAGCGCTGCCTTGGAGTCATCATATTCAAGATTATCCAACGCAATAGTGAACCCTTCAGCATGCAAATCAGTAATGGCCGCTAACAGCGTATCGTCTATTTCAGAATCTGCCAAGATTACGAGAATAAACTTGTCCTTGGCAAAAGGAATGCTGTGTTTTTCTGTCAGATACCCGTGGGGCAGGTTAATAAAAGCGGGTTTATCACCGACCAGTAATTTCAGGCCAATTTCCATAAATACATTCGCGATAATTTGTGACGACTCCGGATCACTGCCACTTTCGCTGGAAAATTCAGCATTACAATTTCTAAACAACAATTCGTAGGCAAAAGTATTTTCATTTTTGTCATAAATAGGCTGACGTGTCACCGAAATCTCCGGGGCATCTTCAGGAGTCTGTAACAGCATGTTTTTACTCGCTTTATACCACGGAAATGTTTTCTGACATTTTAAACTAATCCCGAGCGTCAATGTCACCTCAATAGAATCGGCTAATGCTGTGGAATATTGATAGCTTTTTTCAAAAAAATATTGAAGGGGTGGATTTTCCGATAGTTTCTTCAACGCCCCTTTCTATGATCATCACGTTCAGACCTACCTTAACTATTCTGCTCTGATTCAAGTGCTTCCCAACGTGCAAAGCACTGTTCAAGCTCGTTGCCTACTTTTTCCAATTGCTCCAGAGTTTTAGCGGTTTTCTCTTTACCCTGCTGATAAAATTCAGCGGCGCCGATTTGTGCCTGCAAATCACTCTGCTCGGCCTCCAGCGATTCCAAACGTGCCGGTAATCCATCCAGTTCCCGTTGTGCTTTGTAACTAAGTTTTTTTGTTTTCGCGGGCGCCTCGGATTTATTTTCGTCAGAAACTGACGGCTTGGTGGCTGTTTTAATATCCGCTTGCGTGCCAGGCTGATGATGAAGTGAATAGCCCCCTAGGGAGTGGAGAGAGTGCCCTGGGGTACGCTGGCGCAGCCAGTCATCATATCCGCCCACATAATCATTGACCCCGCCCTGGCCTTCAAAGACCAAAGTACGAGTCACCACGTTATCGAGGAAGGCACGATCATGGCTGACCAGTAACAGTGTGCCCGAGTATTCACCCAGCAACTCTTCCAGCAATTCCAGGGTCTCTACGTCCAGGTCATTGGTCGGTTCATCCATCACCAGCAAATTAGCGGGCTGAGTAAAGAGCCGCGCCAGCAACAAGCGGTTGCGCTCGCCACCGGAGAGCGAGGAAACGGGGGACCGTACCCGTGCCGCCGGAAACAGAAAATCCTGCAAATAACTGATGACGTGTTTTTCGCGACCGTTAATGGTTACCGTCTCACTGCCCGAATTGAGATTATCCATCACGGTTTTGGTCGGATCCAGCACCGCACGTTGTTGATCAAAATACGCGACTTCCAGTTTGGTTCCGAGTGTCACCGTGCCCTCTGCCGGTGCCAGTTCGCCCAGCAACAATTTTAGCAATGTGGTTTTACCCGCGCCATTAGGGCCGATAATACCAATGCGGTCACCCCGTTGTATGCGTGTGGAAAAATCGCGAATGATGATGTCACCGTCGTAGCCAACGCTGGCATTCTCCACTTCCACCACCAGCTTGCCGGAGCGTTCGGCGGTTTCGAGGTTGAGGTTGACCTTGCCTTGTACTTTTCGACGGTCGCTATACTCACGCCGCATCGCCTGCAAGGCACGCACCCGGCCTTCGTTGCGGGTGCGTCGGGCTTTGATGCCCTGACGTATCCACACTTCTTCCTGCGCCATACGCTTGTCAAACTTGGCGTTATGATCGGCCTCGATAGCCAAAGCCTCTTCTTTTTTTACCAGGTAATTTTGATAGTCGCCCGGCCATGAGCTGATGTTGCCACGATCCAGTTCAACAATACGGGTCGCCAAGCGTTGCAAAAAAGCACGATCATGAGTGATGAACAATACACTGCCGTTCCAGCTCAGCAGAAAGTCTTCCAGCCATTGAATGCCTGCAAGATCAAGATGATTCGTGGGTTCATCCAGCAGCAACAAGTCTGGCTCGATGACCAGCGCCTGCGCCAGCATTACCCGCCGTTTAAGTCCACCGGACAATTCCGCCAGCGATTTATCCGCAGGCAGATTCAAACGTGAAATGACGTCTTCCACCTTCTGTTCCAAACGCCAACCGTCTTCGGCCTCCAATCGACCCTGTAATACGGAGAGACGATCCAGCACCGCGGGCGAGGCATCTTCTTCCAGCGACAACACCACGTGATGATACTCAGCCAACAATTCGCCCACCCCTTCAAGACCGGCGGTGATCACGTCAAACACCGACAAGGTCTCATCCGTCGGGACTTCTTGTGCCAGATAAGCGATGCGCAAATTCTGCTGGCGCCACACGCTGCCATCATCCGGGGTCGTCGCGCCGCGCAGGATTTGCATCAGTGTGGACTTGCCCGAGCCATTGCGGCCTACCAGGCAAACGCGTTCACCGGGATCAATCTGGAAATTCACGTTATCCAGCAAGGCGACGTGACCAAATGCCAGGGAAACTTTGTCAAATTTAATCAGGGCCATATCAGGAACTTTTGTGAGGTTTCAGCAGAGTTGGAACGCATTGCGAAACGAACACGCGAAACGAATAAAAGGAGCCGTACATTCTACCGTAAATACCGGCTTGCTGCTGGATAGTTGGGCCTGACAGCCAAGGAAGCCCTGATTAAATCTGGGCGGAAAAAACTGCACCTCAAAGCGAGAATGACAGGCAATGGCTAGCGACTGCGGAAATTGACAATACAACAGCCAGATATTGTGAACGCACGATACGCGTTCATGAATAAATCAGGGCTTCCGCAAGAATGGCTTGCACGGCATTCCGGTACAAAAATGCATGCACTAAAAATTGATCGATTCAAACACCGCCAACGCATCAGGGTTTTCCAGAAAATGGTGGCCCAGAATCACTGAGCTTGCCGACCAGGTCTGTTGAAGATTGGACCGCCGCCCAATCAAAGTGCCATTTTTTCCATCGTAATATTCTGGCCAATTATCGCTGTACAGCTTTTCCATGGACTGCGACAGTACTTTCCGAGCAAGATCATGGCGGCCGGTGCGTACCGCCGCACCCACAAACGCCCAAATCAGACACGGCCAACTGCCACCGTTGTGATAAGACCAGGGCACATTTTTAGGATCGCTGCCCGTGGTGTACCGCCACTTGTCACCGTCCACTGCCGGGTAAGTAATTTTTAACGGCATGGCACCCACCAACTCATGCCAACGTTCATTGTATAAATGCATGATTTTTTGGGCTTGTTCATCGGTGGTCAATCCAAACAGTATCGCCAGCACATTGCCGAAAGAAAACACCCGGAAATCCATGCGCCCTACACCCAGGTTGCCCACCAGGTAACCGCTGTTCTCAGGCAACCAGCCATCAATCCAGGGAGGAATGGTCTCGGGGTAGATGTTGAGGTGATTGGCCGCATCTTCACCAAATTCTTCTGAACGGAAACGATGAATTTCATTCAGGCGATGGGAATCCAGCCAATAATAAATACGCACATAGGAACGCAAGGTTTGCATACGCTTTTTACTATTAAACAGCAGACGTTGATTCTCCGGTGTCGGCAACAGCAGTTCCTGTGCCGTGCTCAACATGCCATAAAACAGTGCCTGAATTTCCAGCGGGTGGCCGTACACCCCCATACGTCGATCGATCATGAATGAGGCATCAGGCACCAGCATAGCGGGAGAAGTTTCAAAACTTTCTTTCAAATACAGATCCAGGGTGAGACGCATGCTTTCCTGGAATTCATCGCTGTGGGCCAACGCAATATCCCCCGTCACCCGCACGTAACTGCGCAACAGTATCACCCACCACATAGCGGAATCCACTGGCGCGACCCGGCCGATGGCCAGTTCACCGAAATCAGCCGTGAGTGTGGCGTCTTCATCACCCTCAGCAGGCACCCGAAAACTCGCTGGCATTAAACCCAGCGCCCGCTCATGCCCTTCCATGACCGATTGCTGATTGCGCAAACTCACCACCATTTTGAGAAAGTTGCGCACGATGTTGGCCTTGCCATCACAGAGGAAGACCAATGCGCTGGGCACAAAGTCACGTACAAAACATTCTTCATAATTGGGCGCGGCTATACTGTCATCAATGGCGGCTGCCGTACCGACAGGCTCACCCTTGTAAGTCAATATAGAGCTGTTGAGCAGCTTATAGGCGGACTTAAGAACCGTATTCGTGTTGATTGATTTCATCGTATTTCAAAAATCCACATTAAGTAAATGGGTACTCAATCATCTATGTTTCATTTTCTGCGCACTTGCCGGAGTATAGTACGGTCACACAACAAACCAGACAAAATGCCCAGATCCATGGAGGAAACCGTACAAATTTCAGTTAGACACCCCGAAGGCATCACACGACGGGAAACCTGTATTCGCGGCCTGGGTAACAAATTTAGCGGCAACTCCAGTGATTATCTTAGTGTAAATTTAAACTCCGACCATCGCTCACGACGCAGGGTTGATGGTGATGAATGAGTCACTACGGTTAGGTGATTACGGCGGCTGCCGGGCGAAAACGAGACAAATCAGGAAAGTGGAAAAAAATGGAACAACTCACGAAGCCAAACATAGCGCATGTCCTAGGCTTGCCAGAACAAACACTTCCCCTCTCCTCCTCTATATCCAAGACATGTGGCACAACGAAATAATGTGACGGTACGACATAACACAGTCGACCTTTATCCCTCATAAAAAGCATTCAATCAATTCCTAATTTTCAATACCGACAATTTAAGATGAGACCCACATTTTTTACCATCCAGAAACATGCCCTTCTAGAAATGCATCTTGTTTTTATTACTGCATTTGTGGCCGTTTCTAGACAAATCACAAACAAGAAAACTCAATACCAAAGTACATATTTATATGTTTATCAAATACTTAGTAAAAACATGCCAACAAATACTGTAAAGTGTAAATAATTTCGACGCACACGGATGCTTGGTCAATAACTGACCGACACACCGACATCCATACCCATCATTACAAGCTAGCGAGTGGTGGTTTCATTACTGTTCCCCGCACACCACCACCCTTTCTACGTAAGCGCTCAACAAACCCCATCTTGCAAATTCACATTCCAGGGTAACAAAGCTTCAATTTGATCGGCCGTCGTCAC
>CAYNYJ010000016.1:0-49621 GCA_964401355.1 uncultured Ectothiorhodospiraceae bacterium
TGGCACTTTAGATGCCGATTAATAAGTGAGGTGGGTCCATACCATTAGCAGTGATCGCAGGTGGGAAAATTTTACCCAGGGCATGAACGGGGTGTTCTTCATCATGATGTCCAGATCCAGTAAAGTCATTTCGCCCTTGTCCAGTAAGTCGGGACGCGGCTCGATGTGACCTTCGTCCAGCGCTTCGACCCTGTCGACCTGATGACGTTGGTCACGGGGGGCGTCCTTATGGCAGCGGCCGGGTTTTGCAAAATAATAATGGCAGATTAGATAAAAATCGAGATGATGGAAGTCGAATGCGGTGCTTGTGTTTGCTGAGGGCACTCATTGGCTGAAGACATCGGTTGAGGTTTCTGTTTCATCAAAGACAGGTGCAGTTAGGCGAGAATCGGGCCGAACGCCCATGAATTCATTCCAGCGTGCGGGTGTGCCTTCGTGGGGAACGTTGTGGCAGCGTTCGCAGACCCAGAGTGCAAAGGCGACCTTGTCATGACAGCGACCACAATATTCGCCGGCCAAGATGCCGTCCATGCTGATATCGCTGTTGGCGCCTTTTTTTGCGATGAAAATCGCCGGGTGACAATTGGAACAGGCGAGCCATTGGGTGTGTGCGATGTGCGGGAACTTTACCCATGGCATCTGGCCGGTGTCTTTAAATAAAACATCCATGTCCAGCACGATCATTTTGGTTTGGCCTTGAAGGTCGGCGCGGGGCTCGATGATACCCAGATCGATGGTTTTGACCCAGTCGACACTGCCACGGCGATCCAGCGGAAAGGCGCTGAGTGCTTCGGCGGGTTCCTGCAAGGCATTGATGGCATTATTGCTGGGATCGTGAATGCCGTCGGTGGCGAGGGCTTCGGTTTTGACCTCATCGGCAAAGAAACGGTTGTCGCGCCAGCGTTTGCCCTCGCCCACACCGCCTTCCACTACATAGTCGGAACTTCGGGTGGCGGAAATGCGGTCGGGCGTGCAGGACACAAGAAAGGGCATTACCATGAGTGACGCCAGCAGTGCTAAAATTATCCCACGGAACATCTACCCTCCCCCCTTTGCAGGTCGCTGCACAGATAGCCGCGACTGACAGCCGGTATCAATTAGTACTTTGCACCGGCTCGTTTCAGCTCGTCCATGATCTCGTTGTGGCCTTCGTTGCGTGCGAGGAAGATCGCGGTTCGGCCGTCTCTGGCCTTCACGTTAACGTTCGCGCCCCCAGTAATCAATATTTTCACGCTTTTCATGTGGCCGCGGTTGGTGGCCCACATGAGGGGTGTCCAGCCGTTCGTATCGGTGAGTTCGAGGTTGGCTTTGCGCTGCAAAAGCAGTTTCATGGCGGCGGTGTTGTCTTTTGATGCCGCTCGCAGCAACGGTGTCCAGCCATCTTCATCCTGAGTGTTGATATCGGCACCGGCATCCAGCAACACAGCCATTGTGGCGGTTTGGTCTTGGCGGGCGGCATGGGTGAGAGCAGTCCAGCCATAGCTATTGCGATCATCGACGTTGGCACCGTTTTCAAGTTCGGTCTGCACTGCGTCAGGATCGCCCGCGAGGGTGTGCTTCATTAATTCTGTATTGCCATCACAGGCTGTAAGCAGGCCGCCAATGATGCAGAGAAAGACTGTGCGGATGAGCAATGAACGAGGGGTGCATCGTGAGTTTATGAGTTTCATAAAAGGCTTTTTGTGTCAGTGATTAGCATGATAACAGGTCGTATTGTGACCAAGGTTGGAAAAGTGTATCAAGTCACTTGCGGCGGGCATAGACCGAATGGGTTTTGGCCGGTAGCTCGGTTACTATGTGCGTTTAACTGACAGCAGAGTACAACCGCGCATGGCTTCGATTGCTTGCCCACATTGTGATAAAAATACCTTCAGCTGGTGGGATAAGTACTGTACCGGAAAATGGGCCATATTGCGTTGTTCAAGCTGTAGCGGCCGAGTCTGCGCGCAGCCCATCGTGATGGCAGCATTGTATTTTTTATACACCTGGGATGTGGTGTTGTTCGGTTATCTCGCTTACATCGATTCGCTGTGGTATCTGTTGGTGTTACTGGTCGGCTGGCTCATTCTGGATTATTTCTCGGTCTATATTCCGCTGTCGGCGCTGCGAACCTCGGGGGCGAGTGGTGCCACATCTGTCGCGGAAACGGGGGCGGATGAGAGTGATAGTCCGACAGAGTCGAACGTGGAAAAACGGGACAAAGAGCCTTAATCAGCCATGGCTCGTATTCTGACGGTGGGCATTGCCACCCTCGATATTATCAACACCGTCGATGGTTTCCCTGTGGAGGACGATGAGGTTCGGGCCACAGGGCAAAGCGTGCGCCGGGGTGGCAATGCCACCAATACTGCTGTGGTGTTGTCTCAGCTGGGCCACGAATGCAGCTGGGCAGGTCATTTGGCGGATGACATCAGCAGTAACGTGATTCGTGCAGATCTGGAATCTTACGGAGTGGAAATGAGCGCTGTCCGCTGTGTGGCTGGCGGGCGAACACCCGCGTCCTACGTGACGCTGAACCAGCAGAATGGTTCGCGCACCATTGTTCATTTTCGCGACCTTGCCGAGTACAGCTTTGCGCAGTTTCAGCAGATTGATCTCGTCCAATTCGATTGGCTGCACTTCGAAGGGCGGAATGTGCGGCAAACACGTGCGATGCTCGATGACGTACGACAGCGCGCCCCCGGGTTGCCGGTGTCGGTGGAAATTGAAAAACCGCGTGAAGATATCGAGAGCCTATGTGCCGACGTGGGCCTGCTGTTATACTCCCGTGCCTATGCTGTGCAGCAAACGGTAACGCAACATGCCGATCCCAAACACCTTGGGCCTGAGGTCTTTTTGCAGGACCAGCATCGGCTATTCCCCGAGGCGGAACACATTTGTACCTGGGGTGACAGGGGCGCTTGGGGAATCGGCCGTGATGGCGAACTTTTTCATCATCCTGCCCTGCCATTGCGGCAGATTGTCGATACGCTTGCCGCAGGCGACACCTTTAATGCAGCCATGATTCACGGCAAACTTTCGGGACAGATGTTGTCCGATTGTCTGCGTGACGCGTGTCAGTTGGCCGCTCAAAAATGTATCCAGCAAGGACTGCGGGGATTATGCACTTAAGGGAGATAAGGCAGCAGTGATGCAAAGAACAATGTTATGACAGATTTCCTGATCGTCGGTGGCGGCCTTATCGGCCTGCTCAGTGCGCGTGCCCTCAGTCAAACGGGCGCCAAAGTCACGCTTATCGAGCGTGGTCAGTTGGGGATGGAATCTTCCTGGGCGGGCGGCGGTATCCTGTGCCCCCTGTACCCCTGGAAATATCCTGATGCCGTGAATCAGCTCGCGACCTGGAGTCAGGCCCGATACGCGGCGTTGGCTGCGGAGCTGGAGCAAGCCACCGGCATTGATTCGGAATGGGTTCAGAGCGGTCTGCTGATGCTGGACGTGGATCAGTGCGAGGCGGGCCAGACTTGGACAGCCGCGCAAAATGTCAGGGCACGGCCGCTGGGTGCTGCGGAGATCCAATCCTTGGAACCCGCACTTCAGCACGGTTATCAGGCAGGACTGGTGATGCCGGATGTGGCGCAGATCCGTAATCCACTATTGGTGAAGGCTCTGCGTCAGGATCTGTTGAACCGAGGGGTGCGAATCGCGGAAGGTACCGAAATTACGCACCTGCTCACCAAAAATGACCGTATTCGGGGAGTGCGCACTGAATACAACGAGGTGATGGCAGAGCATGTCATTATCGCCTGCGGTGCCTGGAGTTCAACTCTGCTCAAAGAGCTGGGGCAGACCGTGCCGGTGATGCCGGTGCGCGGGCAGATGATCCTGTTTCGGGCGCAACCTGGCCTGTTAAAACACATTATCCTGCATGATGGGCATTATGTGATTCCGCGCGGTGATGGCCGCATTCTGGTCGGCAGCACCATGGAAGAGGTGGGTTTCGACAAAACCGTGACCGACGAAGCACGTGACGATCTGCTTGAAGTGGCTCGCACCATGGTGCCGGCACTGGTTAAGATTCCGATGGAGCGTCACTGGGCCGGATTGCGTCCGGGTTCGCCTACCGGAGTCCCGTACATCGGCGCGCATCCCAAGGTGGAGGGTCTGTATATCAACGCCGGACATTTCCGCAATGGCGTGGTCATGGCGCCCGCTTCGGCAGAATTGCTGGCAGATATCATCCTGGGCCGTCCTCCTATCTTGGAGCCGCTGCCCTTTGCGCTCGCTGGCCGAACCAGCGCGGTATGAAAGATTTGAATACTGCGGTCACATAATCATTGTTGGCAGCATTGCACCCGGTGACCGTGCGGCGATATACTGAGTTTCAAGGGGGTAATGACGTGGAGTGGTGACATATGAACCAGCCAGACTTGCCAATTGATGCTCTTTTCGCGCGACACGGTGTTGCGTCGACCCAGCAACGGCGACAGATTGCGCAAATTCTGTTTGCGCGGCCACAACACCTGTCGGCCGATCAAGTGTTGGAACAGGTCAACCGGGAAGGCAGCGTGGCCTCCAAAGCAACGGTGTACAATACCTTGGGTTTATTTGCGCGCAAGGGTCTGATTCGGGAAGTCATCGTCGATCCCAGTAAAGTGTTTTATGATTCAAACACCTCCGAGCATCATCACTTCTTCAATGTCGATACCGGCCTGCTGGAAGATATCGATGCCCAGGGTGTAGTGTTGCAAAACCTGCCCACCCCGCCCGCAGGCACTGAGTTGGAGAGTGTCGACATCATCGTGCGAGTCCGCTCGGTGAAATAGATTTTCCGCGCTACGGTTGTCCTCGACGCCTACCATCTTTTATACTCGCCCACCCCGACAGCCCCACAGTACCTCCCTGATGGTGCCTTCCTTGTAAATGATGTGTGGAGCTGTTTGTAACACAACGCCGATGTAGCTCAGTGGGTAGAGCAACTGATTCGTAATCAGTAGGTCGGAGGTTCGACTCCTCTCATCGGCACCATTAAATAAATAAGCCAGGCGATCCTTCTTTCTGTGGAATCTCATATGTAAACACACGGTAGACGCTTGAGATGCGGGATATAAATTTCGCGGTTTTGAGGTCTGGGAATGTGCGGCGTGTTTGCTTAGCGACCCCCCCCCTTGCGCCTGTTTGTATTTGGCTGTGGTTTTTGTTCTCCCCAAAGAAATGCAAAATTTTCAAATAAGGGTTGGGATGGTTTACTGTGACCAAAATCAACTCAATAAATTTTAGTTACATCTTTGGCCAATAAGGCGCGGCGCGTGCCAACATATCCATGGCAGCATTGATGGCTTGTAGGCGGGTCTCGTCGCCACCGCGATCGGGATGATGCTGCATTGCCAGTCGTCGATGCTGGGTCTTGATGGCGGGCCAATCCACCGGGTCTTCTAATTCAAGAATCGCCAAAGCACTGCGCCGGTCATCGTGACTGATGAAGCGCGTCCAGAATTGCGTGAGCAGAATTTCCACGTCGTTGGCATTGGTTTTTTCCAGATTGTTTAAATCCAGATAATATTCACGCAAAGGGTCATGCCTGCCCAGTTGAGCATTCGATGACGCTGTGAACGTTCGCAGTTGGATACACAGTGTGTGAATGTCGAGATGCGCCGTCTGCTCGGCCCGGAGTTGGTTGTGCAAGCAATAAAGGGCGTGGAATAACAGGAAGTGGGTTTGAAAAAGTGAGAGCTTGTCACGCAGGCGCTCGTGATTAAAATTCGTTTCGTCCTCAGCCCCCAGCGTTTTGATCAGGTCGTATTCGCTGATGCCTGCCGGGTGCGCGCGCAGCACCCGGTGTAATAAATCGAGACGTTTTTGTAAATCATTGTCTGAAGGGTGTTGCGCGCACATTGTGGTTGAATTTATTGTTCGCAGAGTGTCTCTAGTTCACCTTGATGAGTTCAATCTCGAAAATCAGGGCTTCGTTGGGACCGATGGTGTTGCCGGAGCCGCGTTCACCATAGGCCAGTTCGGAAGGGATAAACACCTGCCATTTGTCGCCTTCGTGCATTAATGGCAGCACTTCCTGCCAACCCTGGATGACCTGGCCGACATTAAAAGTGGCTGGCGTCCTGCGTTTGTAAGAGCTGTCGAATTCAGTGCCATTGATGAGTGTGCCGCGGTAATGGGCAGTAATAGAATCACTGATCTTGGGTTGCTTGCCTTTGCCGGAGAGTAGGATTTTATATTGAAGCCCGCTGTCACGGGTAATAATGCCCTCTTTCTCTTTGTTGGCGGCAAGAAAGGTTTGGCCTTTATTTTTGGCTTCTTGTCCTTTGTCGGCACGGGTGGCGAGTAACTTTTTCTGGGCGGCTTCCATGGTTTCACGTATTTCCGCTGCACTGAGTTGCGGGGTTTTGTCATTCAACACATCGTTGATGGCGTGTGACATGGCGGTGGTGTCGATTTCAAGATTGTCGCGTTTGAAACCCTGCCCAATTTGCATGCCAATCGCGTAACTGAATTTTTCTTTTTCCGTGCTGGGTTTTGCGGCGATGGCGGCTGCGGTGTGTATGACTAAAATGGCGGCGAGGCCGCTGAGTATGAGTTGACGTTTCATGTAACTTCCTTTGATTTAAAGAGGGTTGAAAAGTTGACTGACAAAATTGAAGGATGAATGACGTTTAAAGGTATTGGCGCCAATTGAAACCGGGGTCGCCGATGACTAAAAAATGAGGGTTTAATAAAGAATCTTTGGTGTTGTATTGAAGCCCCTGGCCATCGGTTTTTACAATGCACCCACCGGCCTCTTCAACCACGCATTGTGCCGCAGCGGTATCCCATTCGGAGGTGGGGCCAAGGCGCGGATAAATATCAGCAGCGCCTTCGGCCACCAGACAGGATTTGAGTGAGCTGCCCATGCTGATGATTTCGTATTCGCCTACGCGTTGTAAAAAGGCTTCCAATGAGTCGCCGCGATGTGACCGGCTGCCAGCGATAATGGTGCTGTCAGGTGTCTTTATACGAGAGCGAATCGTCATAGCATCGGTATTGTTGGCAGTCGCACCCACGGTTTTTTTAAAGGCACCGGTGCCGCGCGCCGCATAGTATGTAACGCCGGTGACCGGGGCATAAATCACACCGAGTACGGACTCGTGATTGTCGATGAATGCAATGTTAACGGTGAATTCGCCATTGCGTTTGACGAATTCGCGAGTGCCATCCAGTGGATCGACCAACCAGTAACGTTGCCACTGGCTGCGTTCGGCAAAGGGAATGCTGGCGGATTCTTCGGAAAGAATGGGAATCTCGGGGGTGAGCTTGCTGAGGCCATCGACAATGGTGTTGTGTGCGGCCATGTCAGCAGCTGTCAGTGGCGTGTTATCAGATTTTTTTTCAACATCAAAATCCGTGTCGTAGATTTCCATGATGCGCTGTCCCGCCAATATCGACAGTTCGATAACATCGTTGATGAGTGCTTCGTTCACTGTGGCTCCCTATTGAAATGCGGACTACAGGGGATCATGACACGTTACTTTTTTTACGCTGTGCGAGGTGTTCGCGGACCATAAACAAAGCGGCGATGCTGCGTGCTTCCGTGCATTCCTTTTGAGCCAATAGCTCGGGCAATGCCTCCAGACGCCAGGGCACCACTTCAATCATCTCCGGTTCATCGCCTTCGTGCCGTTCTTGGTAAAGGTCTTCGGCCAACACCACATGGGTTTCATGGCTGAGATAGCCTGGCGCAACCGTCAGGCTGGTGAGGTGATGAAGTTGATGTGCACCGTAACCGACTTCCTCCATGATCTCGCGGTTGGCCGCTTTCAGCAAGGGTTCGTTGGCCTCAATGCGACCCTTGGGCAGAGCCAATTCATAACGATGTACGCCTGTGGCATATTCGCGAATCAGCAATACCGTTTGTTCATCAAGCATGGGCACGATTAGTACCGCGCCGCTTTCCGAACCGACCAGGCGCTCATGGCTGACTTCGACGCCATTGGCAAAACGTAGTTCACGCCTTTCCACTCGAAAAATACGAGTACGTGCAACGATCTCAGAATGTAAGATTTCTGGGTTTGTGCGAGTGGGGAGTTTTCGAGTCGGGTCTTCGCCCATGACGATGTCCTTCCTGGGTTACTCTCGGTATTGTTACCGTGAATGCCGTATTGCGGCTGCAATAATCACGGTATAAAGCGTAACTGCTGAGCGGCAAGTCGCATGTATAGTAGCGTGTTGATGGTGTGATAGCACGAAAAAAACGTCATAAATACTTTCGTTGACGTTGCGTAAATTGCAAAAAGAGACTATAAAACCAGGCAAATCGATGGATATCGGTTTTGCAAATGAAGCATGATGCTTGTTTGTTTCAAACCGCAATGAATGCATAAAGTAAATTTATTGGGAGAATGTTAAATGGCAGCTAAGAAGAAAACCGTTAAAAAGAAGGTTGCAGCGAAGAAGGTCGTACCCGTTAAGAAAATAAAAGCCATCAAGGAAACGATGACAAAAACGGCCTTGTACGCGGATATTGCGGAGACCACTGAGCTTTCAAAGAAAGATGTTGCAAAGGTGTTTGAAGCCCTGAGCAATGTTATTAACGGTCATATCAAAAAGAATGCAGTGGGTATTTTCACTCTGCCGGGTTTGCTGAAAGTAAAAACGGTGCGTAAACCTGCCACCAAAAAACGTAAGGGTATTAATCCCTTTACGGGTGAAGAGACCATCTTTAAAGCCAAGCCTGCACGTACCGTGGTTAAGGTTCTGCCGCTGAAAAAGATGAAAGACATGACAGGCTAAGCAATGAATTTTCTGCTTGGCGTTACCGGTTGCTGTTTCTGGCGTGAATGCCGGTAATGTGATGTTAGAAAAAACGGGAACCACTGGTTCCCGTTTTTTTTGACCAAGGAAGGTCTGCTGCCACGAAGCACGAGGGATGCGTGAGAGAGGTGTGTGGTTATTAAGCCGGTGTTAATTCGTCGATCGGCCAGCGTGGTCTGGCCCCAAACTGAGTGTTTTGACTTTGGCCAGCGGCGAGTCGCAGTGATCCTGCAAAGGCGATCATCGCGCCGTTGTCGGTACAAAAGGCCGGGCGCGGATAAAAAATCTCGAAACTGTGCTGCTGTGCGAGCGTGGATAGACGCGCTCTCAAGGTTTGATTGGCGCTAACTCCGCCGGCCATCACCAGGCGTGTGAGGCCGGTTTGCTGCAAGGCGCGTTTGCATTTGATGGACATGGTGTCGGCCACCGCGTCCTCGAAGGCGCGGGCGATATCGGCGCGGGTTTGCGGTAGTTCGGCCTCGGGTTCGCTGTTGTCGCGCAGGGTGGTGATGGCGAAGGTCTTGAGTCCGCTGAAGCTGAAGTCGAGGCCGGGACGGTTGGTCATGGGGCGGGGGAAACGAAAACGCGTGGGGTCGCCCTGTAACGCCAACTTGGCCAGTGCCGGACCGCCAGGATAATCAAGCCCCAGTAGTTTGGCGGTTTTATCGAAGGCCTCGCCCGCGGCATCGTCCAGGGTTTCGCCAATGGTGATGTATTGGCCGATGCCTTTGACTGCCACCAATAATGTGTGCCCACCGGATACCAGTAGGGCGACAAAGGGAAAGGCGGGCGGATTTTTTTCCAGTAACGGTGCCAACAAGTGCCCTTCCATGTGGTGCACGGCGACTGCGGGCACACCCCAGGCCCAGGCTAGACTGCGGCCAATGGAGGTGCCGACTAACAGCGCGCCGACCAACCCTGGCCCGGCGGTGTAGGCGACGCCGGTGATGTCTTTTTTATCGCGATTGGCTTCGTCCAGCACTTGCTGGATCAGCGGCAGGGTTTTGCGTACGTGGTCACGGGAGGCCAGCTCCGGCACTACGCCGCCGTAATCGGCGTGCAGCTCGATTTGGCTGTACAGCACGTCGGCGAGCAGTCCCCGGTCGTCGTCGTAGAGAGCGATGCCGGTTTCGTCGCAGGAGGTTTCGATGCCCAGTGTCAGGCGTGAAGGTCGATTTGGCACTTTTTTACTCATTTATAGGAAGTATTTGTCGTGATGTTTTGCATTTTAGGACGTTAGTGACTAAACTTCTCGGCTCCCTGCGTTGTCGGGGTGGTGTTTGCTAGCGGTTTGTTAGCTATTTGCTAGATACGGCCGTATGAATTTGGTGATGCGCATAGTGTATCACTGCTTAAAAGAAAGAGGATTGGAAGACCAATGCCCAGTGTTCGTGTAAGAGATAATGAGCCTTTTGATATCGCCCTGCGCCGTTTCAAGCGTTCCTGCGAGAAAGCGGGTGTACTCACCGAAGTACGTCGTCGTGAATTTTATGAAAAGCCGACCCAGGCGCGTCAGCGTAAAATGGCCGCCGCCGTCAAGCGTCAGTTGAAAAAGACGTCTCGCGACATTCAGCGTCGCAAACGCCTCTACTAAGATTGTTGTTCCCGCGTGCCTGCAAAGGCGCGTCCGGGGGCTTGCATCCTTCCCTTGATTTTTCGCCTGCGGCCATTTTGGTGGTAGGTTTATCGACTGCGCAGGTGTGTTTATGGCTGATTCAGCGCTCAAGCAACAACTGACCGAAGACATGAAAACCGCGATGCGCGCCAAGGACAAGCCGCGTCTCGGGGTGATTCGTCTGGCATTGTCGGCGATTAAACAGCGGGAAATCGATGAGCGTATTGAGTTGGATGACACTCAAGTGTTGGCGGTGCTGGACAAGATGGTCAAGCAGCGTCGTGACTCGTTCACCCAGTTCAGCGATGCGGGACGTCGGGATCTGGCAGATCAGGAAAAGTTTGAGATTGGCGTGTTGCAGGAGTATTTGCCCGCAGCCTTGAATGAGGCCGAGATTGATGCGTTGATCACTGCCGCCATCGACAGCACCGGGGCTGAGTCCATGAAAGACATGGGCCAGGTCATGGGCGTGATTCGGCCTCAGGTTCAGGGACGGGCGGATATGGGTGCGGTGAGTCAGAAGATAAAATCCCAATTAGGCGGTTGACCCCTATTTCCGCTGTTTTGTTGTTTTCTCCGGGTGTCCCGGGGATAAAAATAAGGCCTTCGTCCAGGCTGCTGTTCATTTTCCCCTTTCCCCTTTTATCTGATCTCTTGTATCTTTAGTTCATGTCCGGCCGCATCCCCACCTCTTTTATTGACGAATTGCTGGTGCGGGTGGATATCGTTGATGTTATCGACAGCCGCGTTCAGCTCAAAAAGACCGGCCGCGAATTTCAGGCCTGTTGTCCCTTTCATAACGAAAAAACCCCCTCTTTTACAGTCAGTCCCGACAAACAGTTTTATCACTGTTTTGGTTGCGGTGCGCACGGCTCGGCGCTGGGTTTTCTCATGGAATACGAGCACATGGGTTTTGTGGAGGCCATTGAGGAACTGGCCTCCGGCGCAGGAATGGAAGTGCCGCGTGAGGCCGGGCAGGCGCCCGAGCAGCGCAGCCACCAGGATTTGTACGGCGTCATGGAGCAGGCCGCACAATATTATTGCCAGCAATTAAAGCACCATGAACACGCGACACGGGCCACGGATTATCTCAAAGGCCGCGGCCTGACCGGTGAAGTGGCGGCGGCCTTCGAGCTGGGTTTTGCGCCGCCGGGTTGGGATAACCTGGATGCGCATCTGCTCCGCCAAGGGGTGACAGAAACGCAGCTGCTGGAGGCCGGGCTTGTGGTGAAAAAAGATCACGGCGGGTGTTACGACCGTTTTCGTGATCGCATCATGTTCCCGATTCGTGACCGCCGCGGCCGTGTGGTAGCCTTTGGCGGGCGCCAGTTAGGCGATGACGATGGCCCAAAATACCTTAATTCCGCAGAAACTCCGATTTTCCACAAAGGCCGCGAGCTTTACGGTCTGTATCAGGCGCGCAAGGCGGAACGAAAACTGACGCACGTCGTTGTCGTAGAAGGGTACATGGATGTGGTGGCTCTGGCGCAATTTAACGTGCGCAATGCCGTGGCCACTTTGGGCACCGCCACCACGCGGGATCATCTGGAGCGGCTGTTTCGGGTGGTGCCACAGATTGTGTTTTGTTTTGACGGTGACCGCGCCGGGCGACAGGCCGCTTGGCGGGCGTTGGAAAATGTTTTGCCGGTGTTGAGTGAAGGTCGGCAGGTGCGTTTCATGTTTTTGCCCGATGGCGAAGATCCGGACACCCTGGTGCGCCAAGAGCAGCGGGTGGGATTTGAGGCGCGGGTGTCTGGCGCCATGAGCTTTTCGGATTATTTTTTTGGCGAATTAATGGGAATGGTCGATATAGCCAGCATTGATGGTCGTGCGCAGTTGGTGACGAATGCCCGACCGTTGTTGGAAAAGTTGCCGGAAGGCATGTTTCGCCACATGATGGCGACACGTTTGGCGGAGATCGCCAAAATTGATGTCTCTGCCTTGTCGGGTCTGGTGATGGTCGCACAGCGATCGTCGTGGAATCGAGCGCGGCCTATGCCCAGTTCGATATCGAGTCAGGGGGCTACGCCTTCGATTCTGCGCAAGGTGATTCAGTTGTTGTTGCATCGGCCTAATCTGGTGCTATTGATTGAGGACTGGTCGATGCTGGCTGATCTGGATCAGCCAGGTTTGCCAATTTTGCGGCAACTGGTTGAATTATTGCAACAGCGCCCACAACTTAGTTGTGGGGGCATTGTCGAACACTGGCGTGCACAGGGACAAGGCGAAGCGGCAGGACACCTCTCCAAATTGGCCGCACAGCCAATGTTGGTGCCAGACGAGGGCCTGGAAACCGAATTTCGTCAACGGGTGGCGCAGCTAACGGTGTTGCGTGATGAGCAACGCTGGGAGTACTTGTTGTCAAAGCTAAAAATGGGTTCGGCAACGGACGCCGAAAAGAGTGAATATTCTGAATTAAGCTCCGGGGGGAGTCGTAAGCCATAATTACAAAGGCTAGGTTGAGGGTGCGCCAATCGGCATTGTCGGTATCTCGTACGCGGGTATTCGGGGTGCTGTGCAATTCAGTGGCCTAAATTGGTCGCCATCCCCCCAGGAGTGCTGTTATAATGCCCGGCCATTTTTAGGTCGGTTTTGAGGGTTGGTCAATTACATGTCTATGAATTCAGAGCAACAATCGCAGCTGAAATTGCTGATCGCCAAAGGTAAGGAACAGGGTTTTCTGACCTATCGGGAGGTCAATGATCACTTGCCCAACGGTATCGTTGAAGCGGATCAGATCGAAGATATTATTCGTATGATCAATGACATGGGCATTGTCGTGCATGAGGTGGCGCCGGATAAAGACAGTATCGTGTTGTCTGAAAATAGTGTGTCCACGGATGAAGATGCCGCCGAAGAAGCCGCCGCCGCGCTGGCTAAAATTGATAGTGACTTTGGTCGTACCACGGATCCCGTACGTATGTACATGCGCGAAATGGGCACCGTTGAGTTATTGACCCGTGAAGGCGAAATCGTCATTGCCAAGCGCATCGAAGATGGCATTAACCAGGTCATGAACGCTCTGGCGCATTATCCCGGCACCATTCGTACGGTGTTGGATGCCTATGCGCGGGTCGATGCGGGTGAGTCACGCCTTACAGACTTGATCTCGGGTTTTGTTAGCGAAGATGATGACATTCCGGTCCCACCACCGGGGCCGAAAAACACCGGTGACAAAAAGGGAGACGCCAAAGACGAGGACGAGGAAGAAGTCGACACGGGTCCTGATCCAGAAGAAGCCAAAGAGCGCTTCGGTTCTATCAAAAAATTGTTTGCACGTTATTGGAAAGCTGCCGAAAAGCATGGCCGTGATGACAAGCGCAGTGAAAAAATCTACGAGCAAATGGTTGATGAGCTTGCCCAACTGAAACTGGTCAACAAAGTCGCGGAAGTGCTGGTGCTCAACGTGCGTAATATTATTCAAAATGTGCGTAACCATGAACGCGTGATTATGGACATCTGTGTCAGTAAAGCGCGCATGCCTCGCAAAGATTTTATTACGACTTTTCCGGACAATGAAACTGACCTGGGTTGGCTGAAACGCCAAATTGATTCCAAGGCCAGCTATTCCTCGGTGCTGGAAAACTATTCTGATGAAATTCGCCGTGCGCAAAATAAACTGGTTAATATTCAGAAAGAGGCCTGCATCAGCATCAGCGAGATCAAAGAGATCAATCGCAAGATGTCCATCGGCGAAGCCAAGGCGCGTCGAGCCAAGAAAGAAATGGTGGAAGCCAATCTGCGTCTGGTGATTTCCATCGCCAAGAAATACACCAACCGTGGTCTGCAATTCCTCGATCTCATTCAGGAAGGCAACATTGGCCTGATGAAGGCGGTCGACAAGTTTGAATATCGGCGCGGTTATAAATTTTCCACTTATGCCACTTGGTGGATTCGCCAAGCCATTACCCGTTCCATTGCGGATCAGGCGCGCACTATTCGTATTCCCGTGCACATGATCGAGACCATCAACAAGCTCAATCGTATTGCGCGTCAGATGTTGCAGGAAATGGGACGCGAGCCCACCCCGGAAGAATTGTCGGAACGCATGGAAATGCCAGAAGACAAAGTGCGCAAGGTGCTGAAAATTGCAAAAGAACCGATCTCTATGGAAACCCCCATCGGTGATGATGAGGATTCGCGCCTAGGTGACTTTATCGAAGATGCGAATTTACTGTCGCCGGTAAATTCGGCCACCTTCGAAGGCCTGCGCGAAGCCACGCTGGATGTGTTGGACAGCCTTACCGCGCGTGAAGCTAAAGTGCTGCGCATGCGTTTCGGTATCGACATGAATACTGATCACACTCTTGAAGAAGTGGGCAAACAGTTTGACGTGACTCGTGAGCGTATTCGCCAGATCGAAGCCAAGGCACTGCGCAAGCTACGTCACCCCAGTCGTTCGGATAACCTGCGCAGCTTTATTGATGCGGAGGCATCGGGGTCTTCATCATCATCGGGATCATCGTAGTAGAGTTTGCGCGTGCGTTACCCGAGCGCTGTCACTAGAAGGTGGCGAATCCAGGGCCTGTAGCTCAGTTGGTTAGAGCAGGGGACTCATAATCCCTTGGTCGAAGGTTCAAGTCCTTCCGGGCCCACCATATCTTATTGTCTTATGTAATATTATTAAGAACTCGTGTTCTTTAATCAATAACGTGGCAGTTCTTTCTAATGCCTATAGAATGTGTGTATTCACAGGTATACGCGGTCTTGCGCCCCCTAAACGCCCCCTATAAATATCTCTAACTAATGGAGATATTTCTTTGAGCAAACAATCAATATTCAGCAAAGTGTAGTGGTCAAGTAATATTGGCCACAGTATTGTGGACACTCCAGTATTTCTGTTCTGCCACATTTGGCGCTAACCCATCATTATGCTGATGGGAGGCTGTAAATTAAATTGTGTAACTGCACATCATTTAATACCCTTGATAATAAACGTCTTGTATGGATTGGACTGATAAATTAATGATTCGCGCTACAAGTTCAGAATTCACCAGTCCATCACCACTGTATTCTTGATCAAAGTACCTATAGGTACCACTCGTACGATTCTCCTTGTTATGTATTAGTGTATTTATGTGGGTGTAAACGCGCTATTCTCAAATATTTGAAGAAACTTTAAATGGTTATATATGGTTGATTGTTGCCTGTCTGAACGTAAAATCGAAATAGTGGAGCATATCTTCCTCACGAAAGCTGCTGGTGAGGCATATATCATTATTGGTGCGTGGATATCGGCATATCAGCGGGGATCTATTGTCGCTGGAGAAAGCTATACACAGCTTGCCGTCATGGTCAGGTGGATGCTTTATGTAATAAGAGCAAGAGACCCAAAGTATTGGCGCAGACAATCTCTGCTAGCACTGTTCGCGAAGTGATATCTTTATCTAAAACAGGTCGATATAAGTCAGTAAATTCCATATGTGCTCATATGAAGGGTTTAGGGGGTAATATCATACCCGGAACAGTGATTAAGGTTCTGGAAAATACGGGTGTGTGTGTATGGTGTGGTAAAAAGGACAGGTTCGAAGGGTGGAGTACGTTGCGTTAGGGGATTACTAATACCCGAGTTCCTTTGACTACCCTAATGTCCTAATGTTTTTTAAGCGGTTGATTTTTTAACTTTATATTGGTGTTTATAGATGTACATGGGACCACTGCTGTCCCGTTAACAAATACTTGTCATGCTGTAATGAGTTGTTTTGTGCGGTCTGTAATGTGATATGAGAAATTGAGACATGAATTTTAAACAGCCTCTTCCGTCAGAGCCTGCCCCGCGTAGCGTTTTGGGTATTCCGGCGAATGCCGGAATCCAGTGGTCGCCTAAGAGCGCCTACTTTTGGTGGTGGTTCAACGACTTTCTGGATGCTGGCCTGCGCCAGCATGACGGTTATAAAGTTAACGGGACAGCAGTGACATGGGACTCATAATCTTCATCGTACATACTAGAGTCACTTATTGATAGTTTACCCAGAAAAACTGTACACAATACGTGGTTCCTCATGTTTTAAATTGGGAAGTAATCCCATAGACCAAGGATATAAGGGTGGTAATGAATGAAGGTTAAATCAACGCAGGCAACGATAGAGCACTTTACTGGTTTTAATCCCTTTGGAGAATGCTCTGAGGAGCAGTTGATTGTGTTGGCGAGTAACGCCTTGCTGGACAATATACCAAGAGGCTATATCCTGGCGCGATCTGGCGAAAGTGATGGTTGGGATTATTACCTGATTGAAGGTACCCTAAAACTGGTCGCCGAGGATGGTAAGGAAAGATTTATAATGGCAGGTAGTGATACTGCACGTTCTCCCGTTGCTCGTTTGCAACCACGGCGCTACACATTGTCAGCAATGACCTCAGTCAAGCTATTGCGTGTCTCCACAATTCTTTTACAGAACTTTCCCTTCAGTGGTTTAGAAAAAAATTCTGGTGTGGATGTGGAAGAAGATATTAAAGAGTCGGAAGACATTAGCGGAAACCCATTATTTAACGAGATTCAGGCTGATCTTCAGGCTGATCGACTTGTTGTACCCAGTATGCCTGATGTGGCGCTAAATATTCGGCGTATGATTGAGTCTGATGATGTTTCGTTACAAAAAGTAGCGCAGTTGATTAACACTGATCTGGCGATCAGCGCTAAAATTGTTAAAACGGCTAATGGTTCGCTTTATCATGGCATGCCACGAGTGGATACCTGTGCGCGTGCTATTGCTCGTTTGGGATTAAATACGACTAAACACTTAGTGATTAGCTTTGTATTACGTAACCTGTTCCAGGAAAAAATTACTCATGAGATATTAAAAGACTGTATGCAGGAGCTATGGAACCACAGCGTGGAAATAGCGGCGACTAGTATGGCACTTGCAAATATTACCCCCGGTATTGAAGCAGAAGAGGCATTATTGATTGGATTATTGCATGATATTGGCGAGCTGGTGATCCTGACTTATGCAGATAGTTATCCTGATATTTGTGCGGATAGTGCGTCACTACAAACTGTTGTCACGCAGCTAAAGGCTGAAATCGGCGCGGCTATTTTACGAGACTGGCAATTTCCAGAGGCCTTTATTATCACGGCGGCCAATGCTGAAAATTGGATGCGTGAAAGTGAGGCGGGGCCGGATTATTGTGATGTGGTGTTGGTGGCACATTTACACAGTTATATCGGCACTAAAGAGATGAAAGGTATACCGAGCTTAGACGAGGTGCCCGCTTTTGGTAAGCTTGCTGATGGAAATTTGACTCCTGAAGTCAGTATGCAAGTGCTGGATGACTCCAAAGAAATGCTACAAGAAATTAAGCAGTTGCTGTCGATCTAAGTTAGATAAAATTCACATCGATCCAGGGTGCCATTGGTAATGCGCAACATTCTGTGCAAGTAGTGTATGTAAGTTATTCTATTTCAAATATGGATGCTCGTGAGTGAAACCGCTGTTAAGGAGTGCGTGATGTAGATGGGGCTGCATAATCCCTTGGTCAAAGGTCCGCGTACTTCCTGGCCCACCATGTTTACCTGAGGTTAGTACCGTGAGGTTTAAGAACCTTGCGGTAGACTGCGTTTGCTGGCTAGCCAGTTGAGCAGGGGTTCCCACTGCTCGATATCTTGCGCCACTGATGATGGCGCTAATTCAAAAATACCTAATCCCCGTTCTTCGGCACGAATGTAATTCTGTGTATCACGCAGGGTAGCGATGAAGGGAATTTTCAGGCTTTCCAGAAATTTTTTCAGGCTGTTATAGACCCGGGTGTTTTCGCGTACCCGGTTGGCGACCACGGAGATCTTAGTTTGTTTGCGTGAGACTTTGCCGACTAACAATAAGTCGTGGATAAAATGCGAGGCCGCACGAATGTCGATGGGCGATGGAAGCACAGGGATGATGAGGGTTTCAGCGCGCTTCACCAGGGCGGTCAGTTGTTTGCCGCTGACACCTGCGGGTGCATCAAATATTGCCACGTCGATACTGCGGGGAATACGCATGTCCGCGATGGTGCCATCAATGCCGATAATTTCCCAATCGTCTTTTGAGCGGGCGGCAAGCCACTCCAGGCCAGATTTCTGTGGATCAAAATCTACCAAGGCAACGGTGTTGCCCTGGGCGGCGTAGAAACTGGCGAGGTTACTGGCCAGAGTGCTTTTGCCGCAGCCGCCTTTGGCATTCAATAACATGATGGTGCGCATTGTCGCTTCCTTTATGTCCGGCTGATTTGTTCGCCCACCGAGTATAATGGTCGGTGTGGAAAAAAGTTTCAGGCTCTATCGGTTGCTACTCGTCGTGGTGTCACCAATTTCCAGTGAGTCCCATATGCTATCGACTTTATTTTTGATTTCTTCAGTCATTTGAATGGGTTTTCCCCATTCACGGTTAGTTTCGCCAGGCCATTTGTTGGTGGCATCGAAGCCCATTTTGGAGCCCAGCCCGCTCACCGGTGAGGCGAAGTCCAGGTAGTCGATGGGGGTGTTTTCGATGATGGTGGTGTCACGGCTGGGATCCATGCGCGTGGTCATTGCCCAGATCACATCCTGCCAGTTGCGAACGTCCACATCGTCATCACACACCACCACGAACTTGGTGTACATAAACTGGCGCAGGAATGACCACACCCCCAGCATCACTCGTTTGGCGTGGCCGGGATACTGTTTTTTCATGCTCACGCAGGCCCAGCGATAGGAGCAGCCTTCGGGCGGAAGATAAAAATCCACGATCTCCGGGAATTGTTTTTGCAGAATCGGTACGAACACCTCGTTGAGTGCCACCCCCAGCACCGCGGGTTCGTCCGGTGGTCGACCGGTATAGGTGCTGTGATAAATGGGGTCGCGGCGGTGGCTGATGCGTTCGATTGTGAATACCGGAAATTTATCCACCTCGTTGTAATAGC
The DNA here is from genome assembly GCA_964401355.1 of uncultured Ectothiorhodospiraceae bacterium. Lineage (GTDB taxonomy): Bacteria > Pseudomonadota > Gammaproteobacteria > SZUA-152 > SZUA-152 > SZUA-152. The sequence goes on from CAYNYJ010000016.1 coordinate 19,232, forward strand.
CGGTGTGGTCACCAAAGGGGCCTTCATCGGCGACAACGCCTTCTTGCAGATAGCCTTCCAGCACGAATTCGGCCGAGGCCGGTACCTGTAACTCGGAATTAGCGCATTTGACCAGTTCGGTTTTGGAACCGCGTAGCAGCCCAGCGAAGGCATATTCAGACAGTGAGTCGGGCACCGGTGTCACTGCGCCGAGGATGGTGGCGGGGTCGGCACCCAAGGCCACGGTAACCGGGAAACGCTCGCCGGGGTGTGATTCGCACCAGTCGCGGAAATCCAGAGCGCCGCCACGGTGTGCCAGCCAGCGCATGATGACTTTATTTTTGCCGATCACCTGCTGGCGATAAATACCCAGGTTCTGTCGATCCTTGTTGGGGCCTTTGGTGACCACCAGGCCCCAGGTGATCAGCGGCCCGGCATCGCCCGGCCAGCACGTTTGGATGGGAAGCTTGCCCAGGTCGACGTCGTCGCCTTCGATCACAATGTCCTGACAGGGGGCCTTTTTCAGCACTTTTGGTGCCATGTTCAGCACCTGTTTGAAAATGGGCAGTTTTTCCCAGGCGTCCTTCATGCCCTTGGGGGGTTCCGGTTCTTTTAAAAATGCGAGCAGTTGGCCGACCTCGCGTAGCGCCGCGACGGATTCCTTGCCCATGCCCAGCGCAACGCGTTCCGGAGTGCCGAACAGGTTGCCCAGAACCGGAATGTCAGAGTCTTTTACGTTCTCAAACAGCAATGCCGGGCCACCTGCGCGTAAGGTGCGATCACAGATTTCCGTCATTTCCAGATTGGGGTCGACTTCCTGGCTAATACGTTTTAATTGGCCGCGTTTTTCCAGCTGGTCAATAAAATCGCGAAGGTCTTGGTATTTCATAGGGCTTTTATTTCTTGGAAGAGCTTGTTAAAGAGGATCGAGCACCGAGTGTTCAAAGGGGGCAGCATACCAGAATGGCCCGCCCGTAATGAATAGCCCAATATAAATCGAATAATGAGACAATGGCCTTCGGCAAATGAAATGCCGGGAGATGAACAAAATGCTGAAATGTACTTTCTGGATGGCACTATGACCAACAACGATGTTTTGCGCCGTATTCGTTACACGTTTGATTTTAGCGAACATAAAATGGTGTCGATTTTTGCCTTGGCAGACACGGAGGTCACCCAGGTTCAGGTGACCCAGTGGTTAAAAAAAGATGACGACCCGGATTATCAAAATTGCGGCGACAAAATGCTGACGAGTTTTCTTAACGGCTTGATTGTTGAAAAACGCGGTAAAAAAGAGGGCGAACAACCCAAACCAGAGCAGCGCATTAACAACAACATTATTTTCATGAAGTTAAAAATCGCCTTAAGTCTGAAGGCAGATGATGTGCTGGAGATCATGAGCCTGGCAGAATTAAACATCAGCAAGCATGAGCTCAGCGCCTTTTTCCGGCGGCCCGATCATAAGCATTTCCGCGAATGCAAGGATCAGATTTTACGCAATTTTCTGAAAGGGGTGCAGATAAAATATCGTGACAGTCTTGAATCCAAGTCAGCGCCTCAGCCCGCGACGCCATCACTTTATAAATCCAAATAAGCGGACGACAAGGTGTGCATTTACGTCCGTGGCTTGCGTGGATGTCTAGAAATTAAACTCGGCAACGGCGGGCGCGTGATCCGATGGCCGCTCCAGTTTGCGCGGTTCCTTATCCACATAACTGGCAGTGCAGTGTTCCGTCATCGTCGGACTGGTCAGTAACAAATCGATGCGCATACCGTGGTTGCGGCGAAATCCTCCCGCACGATAATCCCACCAGCTGTAGGTTTTTTCGTCCTGATCGAAGATGCGAAAAGTATCGGTTAACCCCATGTCGATGAGTCGCTGAAACGCCGCGCGCTCCGCTGGACTGACCAGAATTTTATCTTTCCAGCCTTCGGGGTCCCATAGGTCACGATCATCGGGGGCGATGTTGAAGTCCCCCACCACCACAAATTGTTTGTGTTCGACCACCTGGCTCTCAATGTACTTTTCCAGCGCCGCCAGCCAGCCGAGTTTGTATGCGTATTTTTCCGAAGCGACCTCCGAGCCGTTGGGAATGTACAGATTCAAAAAGCGCACATCGCCGTTGTCGGTATGCACCGTCGCGCCCAACACTCGCCGTTGCGGATCATCCAGCCCTGGCAGGTCGGTGACAATGTCGGAGGCTTCTGCCTTGCTCAGCAGCGCCACCCCGTTGTAGGTTTTTTGTCCCGCAAAAGACACGTGATAACCGGCGGCCTTAATTTCATCCAGCGGAAAATTATCATCAATGGTCTTGGTTTCTTGTAAACCAAGAATGTCGGGTTGATGTTGTTCGAGCCAGTCCAGCACATGGGGCAGACGGACTTTCAGTGAGTTGACGTTCCAGGAGACGAGTTTCATAGATTAAATTTTCACGTAGGGTGGGCATGTCGTTAATGCCCACGTTGGTTTGAGTTTTCGCGTAGGCACATACAGTGTGCCCACCCTGCCGGGCTTGTTTATACCTTTAAAAACTAATAAATCCTAAACCCACCATGTCGTTTTCGGCTGCGGTTATCCAGCCACATCAGTCCCGCGATAAAACCGATAATTAACGCAGTTAACAGGCTGCCAAAAAACCATTCTATTTTCACCGCCCAGTCATCGTTTTGTGTTGGGTTTTCTGTGTTGAGTGTCGGCAGAGGCATGGGGGCATTGGTGACGTTTTTTATGTTGGTGGCCTCTTGCAGGCTGACTTCCTGTTGTTCGTTGACCAGCATTACCGCCGCGAGGCGTTGTTCGAGTTGCTGATTTTGGGTGCGTAGTTTCTCAAAGGCCTGTTTATTGTCGCCGGTCTTTTTGCCGCTGGCTTTCAGTTTGGCTTCGGCTTGTTCGGCGCGGTCGCGGGCTTTCATCATTTCCACTTTCATCCAGCGGGCATTTTTGGCTTGGTCTTTGAGTTTTTCTATCTCTGCATTATTGGTGTTGGGCGACGAGGCTGTTGTGCTGTTGGCCAGTTTTTCTTCGGCGGTTTTGAGTTTGGCTTCAGTGTCTTTGGATTGGCTGAGCAGCTCCAGATATTCCAGCTGGGTGGGTTTTTTATTGGTGAGAAAGGTGGAGGCGACCCAGCCTGTAATGTTGTCGGGGGTGCGGATGCGGGTGTATTTCTCATCAGACGTCAGCACTTCCACCGAGGTGCCGCTGGGAATTTTTTTCAGGACGGCACCTTGGCCGAAGCGTTCGGTGCGCACTTCGACGACGATTCTGTCGGTGATGAAGGCGGCCTGAGCGGCTAGTGGTAGAGTGAGTAACAGGCCTGTAAATATGCTGAAGAGGATGCGGTTTATTATTGATGTTTTCATATGCGCATATTCCTTAATGCCTCTGTGTTAAAATGCTTAACGTATCTTAGATAATACCGCCATTCCGGCCTTCGCCGGAATGACGAAAAATTTTATATTTTTCTTCACTGAATCCCGTTATTTAATGCCCACTATTTGATCCCCGAATGCCGTAGCAGGGCATCTATTTCTGGTTCGCGGCCACGGAATTCAATGAACAAATCCATGGGGTCGCGTGAGCCTCCCTGTTCCAGCACGGCTTCTAAAAAGGCCAGCCCGGTTTCTTTGTTGAAGATACCGGTTTCTTCAAATCTTGAGAAGGCATCCGACGATAACACTTCCGCCCACTTGTAACTGTAATAACCGGCGGCGTAACCGCCCGCGAAGATGTGCGCGAAGCTGTTTTGAAAGCGGTGGTATTCGGGCGCTTTGATGACGGCCACTTCGGCGCGCACTTCGTCGAGAATTTGCTGTACGCGTGCACCTTTTTCGGGGCTGTATTCGGCGTGAATACGGAAATCGAATAATGAGAATTCCAGTTGCCGTACCATTTGCATGCCGGCTTGAAAATTCTTGGCGGCAATCATTTTGTCGAACAATTCATCGGGCAATTGCTCGCCGGTTTTATAATGCCGTGCGATGAGGTTCACTGCCTGTGATTCCCAGCACCAGTTTTCCAGAAATTGGCTGGGCAGTTCCACTGCATCCCACGGTACGCCGCTGATGCCAGACACGGCGAGGGTGTCAACTTGCGTCAACATGTGATGCAGGCCGTGGCCGAATTCGTGGAACAGGGTGATGACTTCGTTGTGGGTGAACAGCGCCGGGTTATCGCCCACCGGTGCGGAGAAGTTGCAAGTGAGATAGGCGACGGGCAATTGCAGCTCGGTGGTGGTTTGGCGACGTGAGATGCATTCGTCCATCCATGCGCCGCCGCGCTTGTTGGTGCGGGTGTACAGGTCGAGATAAAAACGGCCGCGGGCGTTGCCGTCGCGATCAAAAATCTCAAAAACGCGCACGTCCTCATGCCAGGTGCTGATACCACGGAGTTCTTTAATCGTTAAACCGTAAAGTTTGTTGACCACTTCGAACATGCCGCTAACCACGCGTGCCTCGGGAAAGTAGGGCTTGAGGTCTTCCTGGCTGATGGCGTAACGATGCTGGCGGAGTTTTTCTGAGGCGTAGGTAATGTCCCAGGCTTCGAGGCTGTCGATGTTAAGTTCGTCGTGGGCAAAGGTTTTCAGCTCGGCCAGTTCTTCCTGTGCCATGCCCAGTGAGCGGTCGGCGAGGTCGCGCAAAAAGGCGGTGACCTTTTCGGTGCTGGGGGCCATCTTGGTAACCAGTGAACGTTCCGCGTAATTTTCAAAACCGAGCAGTTGGGCCAGTTCGTGACGCAGCGCGAGAATCTGTCCCATCAGCGGGGTGTTGTCGAATTCACCGGCATGGGGGCCTTGCTCCGAGGCGCGGGTGGCGTAGGCGACGTACAGTTCTTCGCGCAGGGCGCGGTCGTCGGCGTAACTCATTACTGCGGAGTAGGACGGGAATTCCAGGTTGAATAGCCAGCCCGTTTGTTTGGCATTTGCTTGTTCAGCAGATTGCTTGGCCGTGGCGACCGCCGATTCTGGCAGACCGGCGAGATGGCTTTCATCCTCGATGCGTTTGCTCCAGGCCTGGGTGGCATCCAGTACGTTTTCCGAAAATTTGGCGGTGAGGCCGGACAGCTCCTGCTTGATGGCCATGTAGCGCTGTTTTTTATCCTCGGGAAGGTCGACACCGGAAAGACGAAAATCGCGCAGGGCGTTTTTGATGGCCTTTTGCTGCGGCACAGAAAGTGTGGTGTCTTTTGCCACGGCTTCGAAGGTGGCGAACAGCTGTTGATTTTGGCCCAGCTCGGTGGCGTATTCGCTTAGCTTGGGCAGGCAGGCGTTGTAGGCATCGCGCAGTTCATCGCTGTTGATGACGGAATTCATGTGGCTTACCGGCGACCAGGCGCGGGCCAGGCGATCTTCCAGATCCTCCAGGGGACGCATCACCGAATCCCAACTGGCGGGCGTATCGTTATTCAGCAGGGCTTCGATAGCGGCACGGTTATCCGCAAGAATCTGTTCGATGGCGGGTTTCACGTGTTCGGGTTTGATGGTGTCGAAGGGTGGCAGGTCGGTCAAATTCAACAGGGGATTGGTCATGGCTTTGTCTGTGTGGTTCAAGGTTTAAGTAAGGTCAGGGTGCGCTTGAAGCGAAGCCCGCATTTACAGTCAGGGTAAAGATTCAAGGTACAATGATGTTACCCTAACGGCTCCCTCATACGCCAACGGCTGCCGATTAAAATTACCGTGATTGATACAGATATTGATAGCGATGTCCCTGCCGAGAGTGTGCAAACGGGCCACCCTTACGAAGCCTTGACACCCGATGTGGTGTTGGATGCCGTGGACAGTGTGCCGCAGCTGGCAGGAGGTCGCAGTGATGGTCGGCAACTGGCGCTGAACAGCTACGAAAATCGTGTCTATCAAGTCGGCATTGAAGACGCCCAGCCGATCATCGTCAAATTCTACCGGCCAGCACGATGGAGCGCTGCGGCTATTCAGGAAGAACATGATTTTGCCGAGACACTGGCGCAGGCGGAAATTCCCGCGGTCGCGCCGCTGCGCGATGCGGCGGGTGTCAGCCTGTTTGAGTATGCGGGCTTTCGGTTTGCGTTGTATCCGCGCCGGGGTGGGCGTACCCCGGATTTGGAAGACCCGGATAACCTGATGTGGATGGGGCGCTTTTTGGGGCGCATTCATGCCATTGGTGCCACCGAGGATTTTCAGCATCGCCCGACGCTGGATATTGAGAACTTTGGTTGGGTGTCCTACCGTTACATTATGTCCACGGACTTTGTCCCCCAGTATCTGCACGAGGCCTATTCGACCTTGGTGGAAGATGTGCTCAAACAGGTGCAGGTGAGTTTTGAACAGGTGGGGCTTGTAGAAAGAGTGGACGGCGATAGTAGTGGACGGGTGGCGCAAATACGCCTGCATGGCGATTGCCATCCCGGTAATATTCTGTGGACAGACGGTGGCCCGCACTTCGTGGATTTTGATGATGCGCGCAGGGGCCCGGCAGTGCAGGATTTGTGGATGCTGCTGTCGGGTGATCGCGCGCAGATGACCGGACAAATCGACGAGATACTGGCCGGTTACAGCGAGTTTATGGATTTTAATCCGCGCGAGTTACACTTGATCGAGCCCCTGCGCACACTGCGCATGATCCACTATTCCGCCTGGCTGGCACGGCGCTGGGATGACCCGACCTTTCCCATGCATTTCCCGTGGTTTGGTGAATCGCGTTATTGGGAAGAACAGATTTTGGCGCTGCGCGAACAGGCAGCGATTTTGAATGAAGAGCCGTTGCGGTGGATGGGGTAACCGTAGGGTGTACCCGAGTGTTATTCGGAATTCATGGTGGGCATAAAAAACGTGCCCACCCTACGGCTGATGATTTATAAATCTTTACGGTTGCCTATGAAAAAACATCTAATAGTAATATTGATGGGTTCGCTTAGCTTAATCTATGGAGTTTTTATATTGCTCACGGGCCAAATTGGCCGGTTGAGGTACGCACCGGGAGAAATAAAATATGTCTATGGCATTACTTTTATTTTATTTTCTTGCTGGTGTTTCTATTGGTTGGTTAAACGGTGGAATAGAAAATAAGCGCGTAGCCAAGTCAAGCGCGTAGGTTGGGGTGACGAAGGAACCCCAACAAAGGGAGGTTGATTTACCGCTGCGTTGGGGTTCGCAGGCTCTCACCTCAACCTTGTAATTTTTCAGGAACACAAAACATGACAAAACACTACGATCTCATTTCCATCGGCGGCGGTAGCGGCGGCCTTTCCGCGGCAGAACGCGGTGCGGTGTACGGCGCCAAGTGCGCGGTGATCGAAAGCGACAGAATGGGCGGCACCTGCGTCAATGTCGGTTGCGTACCGAAGAAAGTGATGTGGTACGGCGCGGAGATTGCGCACGCACTCAAAAATGCGCCGAGCTATGGTTTCGACATCAATGTTTATGGTTTCAAATGGGCCAGATTGGTGAAAGCCCGCGAGGCCTATATCAAGGGGATCAATGATTGGTACGGCAATTATCTCACCGATTCGAACATCGACACGATTAGCGGCATGGCGCGTTTTGTGGATGCTAAAACCCTGGAAGTGAATGGCGAGCATTACAGCGCGGATCATATCGTCATTGCTCCCGGTGGCGTGCCATCCATGCCGGACACCCCCGGTGCTGAATTGGGTATTACCTCTGACGGTTTTTTTGCACTCACCGAACAGTCCAAACGGGTGGCGGTGGTGGGTGCCGGTTATATCGCCGTGGAATTGGCTGGAGTATTGAATGCGCTGGGCAGTGATGTTGATTTACTGTTACGTCGTCAGCATTTTCTGGCCGAGTTTGATTCGATGCTACGCGATACGTTGATGGAAGAAATGGTCAATGATGGCGTCAACATCATGTCCGGTGTGACGGTGGCGAAGGTTGAAAAGGCCGACGACGGCACGCTGATTCTGCATTTTGAAAATGGACAGCAGTTGACGGGTATTGATCAGTTGATCTGGGCCATCGGTCGCACCCCCAATACCCAACCATTGAATCTGGCCGTCACCGGTGTCGAACACGATGCGCGCGGTTTTGTGCCGACGGACGAGTTTCAAAACACTAATGTCGCGGGCATTTATGCGGTGGGTGATGTTACCGGTCGTGCGCAATTGACGCCGGTGGCGATTGCCGCGGCACGGCGTTTGTCTGACCGGTTGTTCGACAAGCAAAGCGAGCGCAAACTGGATTATGAAAATATTCCCACGGTGATGTTCAGTCATCCGCCCATCGGTACCGTCGGCCTTACCGAAGAACAGGCGCGCAAACAACACGGCGATGCGGTGAAGGTGTATCAAACCCGCTTTACCGCCATGGCCCATGCCTTTACCAAACACCAACCCGCCACGGCCATGAAATTGGTGTGCGTGGGTGCGCAAGAGAAAGTGGTGGGGGTACACGTCATTGGCCAGGGTGCCGATGAAATGTTGCAAGGCTTTGCCATTGCGGTGAAGATGGGTGCGACTAAAGCCGATTTTGATAATACCGTGGCGATTCATCCCACTAGTTCGGAGGAATTGGTGACGTTGCGATAGTGCTGACGTTGCGATAGTGCTGAGTGCTGAGTGCTGAGTGCTGAGTGTACCAAGGAAAGGCGGCGGACAGAAAGACGAGCGGAATAAAAGAATGACGATGAAAAATATCAGAACCTATCAAGGTATTAACCCCGTCGTGGATGAAGGTGTGTTCATTGATGACTCGGCGCTGGTGATTGGCGATGTGGCCTTGGGTGCGCACAGTTCAATTTGGCCGATGACCGTGGTGCGCGGTGACGTGAACAAAATTAGTATCGGCAAGCGCACTAATATTCAGGACGGCAGCGTGGTTCATGTAACGCATGCGCATCCCGATATTCCTGAAGGCCATGCGGTATCCATTGGTGACAACGTCACGGTGGGTCATAAAGTGATTTTGCACGGTTGTACCGTGGGGGATTATTGCCTGGTAGGTATGGCTTCCACGATTATGGACGGTGCTGTCTTGGAATCTTTTGTGTTGTTGGGAGCCGGCAGTCTGGTAGCCCCCGGCAAAACGCTGGAAGGTGGCTATTTGTGGTTGGGTAGTCCGGTGCGCAAGGTGCGGCCGTTATCCGATGAAGAACGCAAGTGGATTAAATATTCTGCTCAGCATTATGTGGATTTGAAAGACCGGCATTTAGGGGATGTTCAAGATCGTTAACAAGGGAAGGTAGTCTGACAACCGCCCAGGGAGGGCGACGATGCTCGATATTTATGTCGGTAATCTGCCAGGACGGGTAGAGGCTAACGAGGTGAGAGAGTGGTTTGATGACGTGACCGACTTACAGTCGGTGGGGTTGTCCGTATGGCATAAAATTTTCGATAAGGTCTTCAACTTTTTCAAAGGCGGGCGAGCAGGCATCGAGCCCCGATTTACTGTGGTGAGCGATGCGCAAGGTCGGTTCGCAGGCTATTGCCGGATCTCAGGTTATTCGCGTACGGTGGCAAGCCGGTTGATTGCACAGTGTGCCGACGTAGAGCTGTATGACCGGCGCTTGGACGTACGCCCTTTTTATCCGCGGGTACTGACGAATGACCGGCGTCGACTGGGTTGGTATTTTCGCTATTGGTTGGGCGTTGAGCAGCGCGTGGGGGAACGTCGTCATGTGCTCTTGCGAACGGATTGACGCCTGGCGGCCTGTTGTATTGTCGTGGTTTTTGGCGATTGATACGGCTTATTTTCCGGCCAGTAATTCGGCGCGAATAGCCTCAATCACCGGGGTCGTTTCCGGTCGTACTCCGCGCCAGTGCAGAAAGGCCTCGGCGGCTTGTTCCACCAACATGCCGAGGCCGTCCAGGGTTTTTGTGGCTCCATGCTGTTCGGCCCAGCGCATGAAAGGGGTGGGTTCGGCAGCGTACATCATGTCGTAACAGCAACAATTAGCGGCACAGATATCATCGGGCAGAGGCGGCACCTCGCCGTGCAGGCTGGCGGCGCTGGCATTGATGATGAGGCCAAATTTTTGCCCGCCGAGTTCATTAAAGTTCACCGCGCTGAGTGGGCCCAGGTTGGAAAAATCCTCAGCGAGGATTTGGGCGCGTTCGGGACTGCGATTGACGATGAGCAATTGTTCAGGCTTTTCTGCCAATAACGGTTGTAACACCCCGCGCGCAGCACCGCCCGCACCGATCAGCAGTATTTTTTGTCCGGCAATGGCGACCGCGTGGTTGTATAGAATGTCGCGCACTAATCCTATGCCATCGGTGTTGCGTCCCACCAACACGCCCTCCGCATTCATTAGCAAAGTGTTCACCGCACCGGCCTGTTGTGCCTCCGATCCGAGTTCGGCAACCAGCTCCCAGGCCTCACGCTTGAACGGCACGGTGACATTGAGGCCTTTGCCGCCGTGGGCAAAAAAATTACCCACGGCCTGCTCGAAGCCGCCCGGGTCAACCTGGGTTGCGGTGTAAATAATGCGTTGACGGGTTTGTGTCGCGAAGGCGGCGTGAATCTGGGGTGACTTGGAATGGCTGATGGGATTGCCCATCACTGCATAAGCGTCTGTGGGTTTGTCGAAATCAAAGAGAGAAGACATGACAGTGGTTCTCGGAATGTGGTGGTTATGGAATATGGGCACCTCTAATAATTCTGGATGTGTCAGCTTGGGATTCAAAATTCGTCGATTCAAGGCGTGAAACGCAGGCAATAGCTAGCTATTGGCAAGTTTCACAACGCAGAAGCGGCGGATTTTGGGCTCAAGATGCGCATTCACGAATTATTAGAGGTGCCCATATATGAAAACATCAAATAGATTGCCACAGAGAGTATACACAGCGTGGCAAAGGCGGCGCGCTTCAAGAAGCCTCTGTGGCCCGCTTTTTTAGGAGAAGCTGGCTTTTAGAATAAAGAAGAAAATAATCGACAGTATCGCACCGGCCGGCAAAGTGATGACCCAGGACATAAAGATGGTGCGCACCACATTGAGGTTCAGCGCGGCGATACCGCGCGCCAGACCTACGCCCAACACCGCGCCCACCAAGGTGTGAGTGGTGGAGATGGGCAGGCCGGTGCCGGAGGCGATCACCACGGTGGTGGCGGCGGCCAGAGTGGCGGCAAAGCCACGGCTGGGGGTGAGCTCGGTAATGCCGGTGCCGATGGTGACGATAACTTTGTGGCCGTAGGTGACCAGGCCGATGACGATGCCGCCGCCGCCAAGCAATAACACCCACAGCGGTAAGGGCGATTTTTGCGTCAGCTCACCGCCGCTGTTGACGATGCTGATCACCGCTGCCAGGGGGCCGATGGCATTGGCGACATCATTGGAACCGTGGGCAAAGGCCATGGCACAGGCCGTCACCATCATTAATATCGCAAAGATTTTTTCCACGTTGGTGAAATGGAAGTCGCGATCCGCCTTGGGGTCAAAATCCAGTCTGCTGATGAAGTATTTGCCGATGAGCATGATGATGACGCCGGTCAGAATCGCTATTAGCAAGGTTTCGCCGAAATCGAAGTGGATGCCGACATGTTTAAGCCCCTTCATCAATGTCACCAAGGCGATGATGAAACCCACCAGAAAAATATAGTAGGGCACATAGCGCTTGGCATTTTCGAGAGGGTTGGGGGTGCCCAGGATCAGTTTTTGGACGCTGAAAAACAGCCCATAGGCGAGGCTACCAGCCATTACTGGCGACACCACCCAGCTACTGACGATGGTGCCGATCTTGCCCCATTTTACCGCATCGACGCCAATGCCGACGATGGCAAACCCGACCAGGGCGCCGACGATGGTGTGGGTGGTGGAGACCGGCCAGCCCAAACGTGTCGCAAACAGTAGCCAGAAGCCCGCGGCCAACAGGGAGGACAACATGCCGTAGATGATAATCTCGGGCGAGCCGGTCATGGTGCTGGTGTCGATGATACCTTTGCGGATGGTGGCAGTGACCTGGCCGCCGGCCAAAAAGGCACCGGCAAATTCAAAAATCATGGCGATGATAATCGCCTGTTTGATGGTGATCGCTCCGGAACCCACCGAGGTACCCATGGCATTGGCAACGTCATTGGCCCCTACCCCCCAGGCCATGAAAAAACCGAACACGCACGCCAGTACGATGAAGATCATTCCGTACTCCATGATCATCTTTACTTACCTCGCGAGCATTAATTCAAGACGACTGCCGACCCGTTGTGAGAGATCGCCGAGATCCCCAATCCAGTCGATGATGCGATACAGGAACATGACTTCCACCGGGTTCAGGTTGGTCTCAATCGCAAACAGTGCAGCGCGAATGTTGACCTGAATCTTGTCGGTGTCGCTTTCAATCTCATCGAGTTCCTTGATCATGGATTCAACCAGTTCCACCTCGCTGCCGCGGAAGCCGGTTTCCACCAGCTCGTCAAGTTCGTTGATGGCCCGTTGTGCCTGGGCGGAGGCGTCGATGGAGCGCTCAATGAAGGTCATCAACAGGGGAGTAACACTTGCGGGGAAGGTCATTTCACGACCGGTAATCAGGCCGGCGATGTCTTTGCTCTTGTTGGCGATGTTGTCCTGCATGGTCAGCACTTCCAGCAGGTCACGACGAGATACGGCCATGAACAGGCTGCGGGGCATATTGAGCCGCAAGGCGCGTTTCAGGTCGTCGGCGACATTTTCCAGACGAGTAATTTCGATCTGTTGTTGACGGGCCTCATCCCAGTCCTCTGCCAGCACGGCGGCAAAAAAGGGTCTTAATTGCGAAATGCAGACCTGCACGCTTTGCATGTGTTTTTGCAGGGGGCTGACCGGCGAGGTGCCGAACATGCTGGAGATAGTGGTGAAAGCCATGATGATTCCCTTGGGTAATTAAATATAGGGGGGACGGGTATTTAAGAGTGTCGGTTTAAGGGTGTTTGTTGTTTCGGAACATGCCGCGTTGGGCCGCTATGATACCGTGGTCGGGTAGTTTCGGGAACTGGTGTCGGAAACTAAGAGTTCGGCGTCATAAAACGGTAACATTGTCCCGGTTTAATGCCGTCATGCAGAAAATTACAGGGCTTTTGAATGAGTGACAGTACGGTGACAATATTGGTCGTTGAAGACGAAGTGGCGATCCGCGACATGATTGGCATGAGTCTGGAGCGTGCCGGGTTTCGCTGGCTAGCGGCGGGCAGCGTGGAAGAGGCGCGGGTCTTATTGGCTGACAAGGCACCGGCGTTGATGTTGTTGGACTGGATGTTGCCGGGCCTTAGCGGGCTGGATTTTGCCCGCCAGTTGCGACGCGATGACGCCACCCGCGAGTTGCCGGTAATCATGCTCACCGCCCGGGATGCGGAAGAAGACATGATCCGTGGTTTGGAAGGAGGCGTTGACGATTACCTCACTAAACCCTTTTCGCCGCGGGAACTGGTGGCGCGCATTAAAACCGTCTTGCGGCGTGCCGGTGGGGCGGACGAGGCGCCGATCACCCTTGGGCCGTTGAGGTTGGAACCGTCCAGCCACCGGGTGCGAGTGGGCGAGCAAAAAATTGAATTGGGGCCGACGGAATTTCGGTTATTGCAGTTTTTCATGCGTCATCCAGAGCGGGTGTTTGCGCGTGATCAATTGCTGGATCGGGTTTGGGGCCGCAATGTTTATATCGATGATCGTACCGTGGATGTGCACATTCGCCGTCTGCGCAAAGCGCTGGAACCCCATCAGGCGGCGGGGCTGATTCAAACCGTACGGGGCGCGGGTTACCGCTTCTCCACGCAGACATAGACTACGCAGGATCAAGTAATGTCCAATCCCTGGCTTCGAGAATGGTGGCGTGTTGCAGCGTTGTTTGGTGGTGCGTTTTTGGCGGGCTGGTTGTTGGGTGCGCCACACGGTGCATTTACCCTGGCGCTGATGGTTTACCTCGGTTGGCACCTTTATAACCTTTATCGGCTGGAGCGTTGGTATTACCGCCGCAAAAAAAACGAGCCACCCAATGCCAGCGGCATCTGGGGTGAGGCCTTCGAACACATCTATCAACTGCAACGCAGTAATCGCCAGCGCAAAAAGAAATTGGCGACAATTTTATCGCGCTTCAAGGAAAGTACCGCAGCGATGCCCGATGCGACGGTGGTGTTGACGGAGAACGACCACATCGAGTGGTTCAACAAAGCGGCCAAGCGATATTTGGGTTTGCAGACCAAGCAGGATGTGGGACAGCGTATCGACAACCTGATCCGCCATTCCCGCTTCAGTGAATTTTTGGCGCGTGGTGACTTCTCCGAGCCGCTGGAAATGGTGTCGCCGCTGGACCCTCAACGTTATTTTTCCTTTCGGATTGTGCCCTACGGCAATCGGCAAAAGCTGTTGGTGGTGCGAGACATCAGCCGCCTTAAACGCCTGGAACGTATGCGCAGTGATTTTGTCGCTAATGTGTCGCACGAGTTGCGCACCCCGTTGACCGTGGTTTCCGGTTATCTGGAAAACATGATGGATGACGACAGTGACGAGGCCCAACAGTGGAGCCAGTGTCTGCATCAAATGCAGGGCCAGACCCGGCGCATGACGCGGCTGGTGGAAGACTTGTTGATGTTGTCGCGGCTGGAGGACGAAGAAAAGGTCGCCGCGCGTGATCTGGTGGCGGTGCCAGCAATATTGCTAGCCTTGCGAGACGACGCGCAGGCCTTGAGCGGCGTGCGAGATCACCAGATTACGTTAGAGATCGATGAATCCATTTGGTTGCGGGGCAGTGAAAAAGAATTAACCAGTGCCTTTTCCAACCTGATTTTTAATGCTGTGCAATACACGCCGGAAAAAGGCCACATTGCCTTGCGCTGGTTCCGTGATGGCGAAGACGTGTGCTTTGAGGTGAAAGACGATGGCATCGGTATCGCCGCGCAACATGTGTATCGACTCACAGAACGTTTTTATCGGGTCGATACCGGGCGTTCGCGGGAGTCCGGGGGCACCGGTTTGGGTCTGGCAATCGTCAAACATGTCTTGGATCGACACTCAGCCCGTTTGGAAATTGAAAGTCAGCCGGGTCAGAGTAGTGTGTTTCGTTGTGTATTCTCTCAAAAATTGTTGATAGATCGGGATGCCTTGGGCGATGTTTAATCCCGCGAAGCGTAGCCGTCATATTGCGGTCACATGACTGTCATATGACTGTCATCTTTCCCGGTAATAATACGGTCATCTTTGTAAAGCAGGTGTTGGGTGTGTGTTGTCTGTCCGCTTGATGAGCAAGGCACATAACGGGTTTACGTTTTTGGAGAGAGAAGAAAATGAATACAAAATGTTTCCTAATGAAAAAAGTAACGAAGGGCATGATCGGCCTGCTCGCCGCGAGTACGCTGTTTGCCGGTGTGGCTGCGGCCAGCGCCAAGATTGATGCAGACCTGCTGGACTATCAGCGTGTCAGTGGGATATCCGGTAATTTGTCCAGTGTTGGCTCCGATACCCTGGCCAATCTCATGACCCTGTGGGCGGAAGAATTCAAGCGCGAATATCCCAACGTCAACATCCAGATTCAGGCCGCGGGCTCATCGACTGCGCCGCCCGCGTTAACCGAATCGACCGCGACCCTGGGTCCCATGAGCCGCAAAATGAAGAGTAAGGAACTCGCCGCGTTTGAGAAACGTTTTGGTTACAAGCCAACGGCCATCCCGGTGGCCATCGATGCGCTGGCCGTGTATGTGCACAAGGACAATCCGATTAAAGGCCTGACCATCGTTGATGTCGACGCGATCTTTTCTTCCACCCGCCGGTGTGGTGGTAAGCAAAGCATTGCCCGTTGGGGCGACCTGGGTTTGAGCGGTGCGTGGGACAAACGTACGATCCAGATTTATGGACGTAACTCGGTGTCGGGCACCTACGGTTATTTCAAGAAAAAGGGCCTGTGTAAGGGCGATTTTAAAAATACCGTGAACGAGCAGCCGGGGTCGGCCTCGGTGGTGCAGTCGGTGTCCAGTTCTCTGAACGGCGTTGGCTATTCCGGCATCGGTTATAAAACCTCCAGCGTCAAGGCCGTACCCCTGGCGAAAAAGCCTGGCAAGCCCTTTGTAGCGGCCACTCCGGAAAATGCCACCAACAAAACCTATCCGTTATCACGCTTCCTGTATGTGTACGTGAACAAGCATCCGAACAAGCCCCTGGCACCGCTGGAGCGCGAGTTCATCAAACTGGTGCTGTCGAAAGTGGGCCAGGAAGTGGTGGTGAAGGACGGCTATATTCCCCTGCCCGCCAAGGTTACGGCCAAGGTATTGGCGAAAATTCAATAAATTAGCCAAGTTTGAAAACTGATATGAAAGTCTCCGCTGTGGCGGGGACTTTTTTTTGACGAAAAATCAGTGTGCGACGAAATGAATACCGGAGGGTTTGGTAGCGGCGCGCGGATGAAATAGTCAAAGCTGGGCATAGGATTGGCCTTGCTTTGCATTTTGTGGTAATTAATTGGCTATAATCGTCAAAAACAACCTTTGGATGCTCTTTCGATGCTGATTGAATTCACGGTAACTAATTTCAGGTCCATTAAAACAGAACAATCCTTTAGTCTGGTTAAAGGCAAGGGGGAAGAGCTGGAATGGGGTAATGTCTTTCAGCCTTCCGGAGCAGGCAATCCGGCATTGCTGCACTCGGCGGCTATCTATGGTCCCAACGCGGCGGGCAAGTCCAATCTTGTTAAGGCGCTGCAAACGATGCGGGATGTGGTGGTTGAGTCTGCCACTAAAATGCAACATGGTGATGAGCTTCCTGTTATTTCCTTCCGTTTGGATGTGGAGACAGAGCAAGCCCCTAGCCAATTTGAGGTGGTGTTTGTTGTCGATGGCGTACGTTACCAATATGGCTTTGCCGCCACCCGTAGCCGAGTGACGGGGGAATGGTTGCTGGCGTTTCCCAAGGGACCGCCCCAGCGATGGTTTAGCCGAGTTTGGGATGAGGCGAGGCAGATGTATGATTGGAAAATGGGGCAGGCATTATCCGGCCAAAAGCAACTGTGGCGGGAGTCAACACGCCCAAATGCATTGTTTCTTTCTACCGCAGTGCAGCTTAATAGTGAACAACTTCAACCTGTGTATAACTGGTTTAGCCGCACCTTACGTATTGCTCAACTAGGAGGGTGGGGCTCATGGTTTACCGCTTCTTTGTGTGAAAATCCCGGTAGTCGCGAGCGTGTGGTCGATTTTTTGAAGGCGGCGGATTTAGACATTCATGATGTGCAAGTCACAAGGAAAAAATTTGATGTGCACAGTCTGCCGGATGATATGCCTTCATCTTTGAAGACACAGTTAGTAGAAGAGCTGAATAACAAGGATATGATGGAAATTAAGACCCTGCACCAAACGGCTGAAGGTCGCACGGTGCTTTTTGATTTTGACGATGAGTCGGATGGTACCCAAAAGCTATTTGCTTTTGCCGGCCCCTGGCTGGATAGTTTGGAACATGGTTTTGTCTTGTTTGTTGATGAGCTGCACTACAATTTGCACCCCAAGCTGGTGCGTTTTTTGATCGAGTTATTTCATAGTCCGGAAACCAATCCCAATAATGCCCAGCTGGTGTTTACCACCCATGAAACGTCCATCCTCAGTCAAGAGGTGTTTCGTCGTGACCAGATCTGGTTTTGTGAAAAAGATGGGGGGCAGGCCACGGAGGTGATTCCGTTGTCTGATTTTAGCCCACGAAAAAATCGGGAAAACCTGGAAATGTCCTACTTGGCGGGGCGGTATGGTGCCTTGCCTTATATCCGAAAACTGAAAACAGCATAAGCGCCAGATGGGGGCGGATAAGCTTTTTCATTTGCGAAGGGCCAGAAAACTGGCCCGGCGAAAGCCGAGACGAGCACCGTATGACAAGGTGCTGATTGTGTGTGAGGGCAAAAAGACTGAACCCAACTATTTTGAAGAACTGAAAGATCATTACGGGCTTAGTAGTGCCAATGTGGCGGTTACGGGTGATTGTGGTTCCAGTCCCATGAGTGTCGTGAACCATGCACAGGATCTTTTTCGTGAGTCGGAAAAAGCGGGCGATGCCTTTGATCGGGCCTTTTGTGTGATAGACAAGGATAATCACAGTGACTACCCGTCAGCCTTGGATACGTTGGCAAGGGCAAAACCTGAAGGGGTGTTTGAGGCGATTCCCTCGGTGCCTTGTTTTGAATATTGGTTGTTGTTGCACTTTATTTATACGGACAAGCCATATAATGCTACCGGTAAAAAAAGTACAGCGGGGATGGTATTGCAGGAATTAAAGCGACATTGGCCTAAATATAAAAAATCGGCTTACGGTGTGTTTGAGCAGCGGCAGGAACAATTGGAGGTTGCCAAAGTTCATGCAGCCCGTGTTTTGAATGCGGCGCAGGATAATGACTCTGATGATAACCCAAGTACACGGGTGCATGAGCTGGTGGATTATCTTCAGAATCTAAAAAATAAATCAGTAAAGTAGTTTTCACCTTACCCCTCCCTCTTCTCCTCTGTCACAAAACAGTCATAATTCTCCACTATCATGGTGGGATGTCTAATCGTCCTGCCTCTCTTATGTTTGCCTCCGACAGTCTGCGTCGGCGGCGTATGCTCAAAGATCGCCTCGCCTCCTATGGTGTGGCCATGGGTGGCATGGCGGTTATCCTCGCCATAGTGCTGATTTTTTTCTATTTGTTGTTTGTGGTGCTGCCGCTGTTCAGTGCCGCCAGCATGGAGCCGGTGGCGGAGTATGATTTGCCCGGTAGTAACCCCAACACCGCGTCTTTGCATTTGGCCATGGAAGAGCAGGCGGAAATCGGCTTTCGCCTGACTGCGGACGGCCAGGCAGTATTCTTTGATCTGCACAATGGCCGGTTGATGGCGGAGATGGCGCTGGCGTTGCCCGCGGGCGCGCAGATCAGCAGTTTTGTTGCGGCGGAGCCGGGGCTGGCCCGCTTTGCCCTGGGTTTGTCGGATGGCACGGCGCTGATTGCCCGCCACGTCTACCAGCTCAGCTACCCCGATGACCAGCGACTGATCACCCCAGGGCTGGAATACCCCCTGGGGGAGGAGCCCTTGGCGATTGATGACGAGGGTCAGGCGCTGGTTCAGGTCGCCCTCCAGGATGGCGAGGAAGAGGCCACGCTGGTGGCGCTGACGGCAGATGGCCGCTTGCTGTTGACGCACTTTCTGAAAGAAGAATCGTTTAGTGATGATGTGCCCGAGTTGGAACGTGAGCAGGTGCTGCTGTTTACGGAGTCGGCGGCCTCGCGGATCGTGCAATTGCTGCTGGATAAGGAACAACGCAATCTGTACATCATTCATGCTGACGGGAGTCTGATTCATTTTGACGTGAGCGATAAGGCCGAGCCGC
The DNA here is from genome assembly GCA_964401355.1 of uncultured Ectothiorhodospiraceae bacterium. GTDB lineage: Bacteria > Pseudomonadota > Gammaproteobacteria > SZUA-152 > SZUA-152 > SZUA-152. The sequence continues at coordinate 38,435 of CAYNYJ010000016.1, forward strand.
GTCAGGTGCAGCAATTACATTTGGTGGATGCGGGGTTGCAGGTCACCAGTGTGCAATTTTTGACCGGTGATGTGTCGCTGTTGGTGGGGGACAGTCGTGGCCGGGTGGTGCAGTGGTTCAGTGTGCGTGATGAGCGTGGCAATCAGGTTCTGAGGCCGATTCGCGAATTTACCGAACTGTCGCAGCCGATTCGCGGCCTGGCCCCAGAGTTCGCTCGCAAGGGTTTCATTGCCGCCGATGAAAGTGGCCGGGTGGCGATTTATCATTCGACTGCCGAGCGCCTACTTCTGACCCAAAATACCAGCGATGTGGCGATTCATTCCCTCGCCATCGCACCGCGCGCCAATGCCCTGTTGAGTGAAGACACAGCAGGACGCCTATCCTTTTGGCGGATAGAGAATGAACATCCGGAAATTTCCTGGACGTCTCTGTGGGGCAAGGTGTGGTACGAAAGTTACGAAGAGCCGGTATATGCCTGGCAGTCATCGTCCGCCAGTGATGATTTTGAACCTAAATTGAGCATTACCCCGTTGGTGTATGGCACCCTCAAGGCGGCCTTTTACGCCATGCTGCTAGCCATGCCGCTGGCGATCTTCGGGGCTATTTATACCGCCTATTTCATGGCGCCGAAGATGCGCCAGGTGGTGAAGCCCAGTATCGAAACCATGGAGGCCCTGCCCACGGTGATTCTTGGCTTTCTGGCCGGGTTGTGGCTAGCGCCCTTGCTGGAAGACAACCTGCCGGGCATTTTTAGTCTGCTATTTGTGGTGCCGTTTGGGGTGCTGATCTTTGGTTTTGTTTGGCACCAATTGCCGAGCCATATTCGTCACCGGGTTCCGGAGGGTTGGGACGCTGCGTTATTGATACCGGTGGTGTTGATTCTGGCTGCCGTGTCATTTGGCATGAACGGGCCCCTAGAAGCCGCGCTGTTCGATGGCGATATGCGTTATTGGTTGAGTGAAGAGCTGGGCGTTGGCTTTGATCAGCGTAATGCCCTGGTGGTGGGAATAGCCATGGGCTTTGCCGTCATCCCGACCATTTTCTCCATTACCGAAGACGCCGTATTTAGCGTACCTAAACATTTATCCGTGGGTTCGCTGGCGTTGGGTGCCACGCAGTGGCAGACCCTCATCGGGGTGGTGATTCTCACCGCCAGCCCGGGCATTTTTTCTGCGGTGATGATCGGCATGGGCCGTGCGGTGGGGGAAACCATGATCGTGTTGATGGCGACGGGCAATACGCCGGTGATGGATTTCAGTATTTTCCAGGGCATGCGCACCTTGTCGGCCAATCTCGCGGTGGAGATCCCCGAGGCGGAAGTGGACAGCACTCATTATCGGGTGTTGTTCTTTGCTGCCTTGGTGTTGTTCGCGTTTACCTTTGTATTTAACACCCTGGCCGAGGTGGTGCGGCAGCGGCTGCGTACCAAGTACAGTTCGCTGTGATGGTCGTATTGATGAGAACAACGATGATAGCGGCAAGACATCATGATTAAGCAATGGTTTAAATCCGGTAATCCGTGGATTTGGCTCACCGCTGGGGCGGTGAGTGTGAGCCTGATTCTGGTGTTTGGGCTGTTGCTGCTGATTGCGGCGCGGGGTCTCGGCCATTTTTGGCCCGCCACGCTGGTGGAATACGACTATCAGGATCAGAATCAGGATCACAATATCGTGCGTCTCATCGGCGAGATTCATGATGAAGAGGCGGTCGGCGCGCAACGGTTACGGGATGCGGGGTTTGCCATTGAGGGCGATGCGGATGTCACCCGCTATTTGCTCAAAACCGGTAATCGTGATGTCACCGGTATGGACTTCCGTTGGGTATTGGAGACCGGTATTCAGGCAATGCGAACGCCGGAAACCTTGATGACGGTAGAGCGCCGTGAATGGGGTAATTTATACGGCTATCTGCAAACGGTGCAAGAAAACCAGCAGACGGTGGCGGAGGGTCAAGAGGCGTGGGATAGCCTGCAACAACGCATGACACGGGTCACCGCGCTGTTTAAACAAATTAGGGAACTGGAAAAGGGTGATATCGGTACCATTAACTATGGTCTGGAACGTCTGCGTTTACGCGAACGGGGGCTGGAGCTGGACAACAATACGGATCCGGTCGAACAGGCTGAAATTGCGCAGCAGCGCGCGCGGCTGAATGCCGACTATGCGGAACTGCAACAGACGCGTATGAATTTGTACGCGGCGATTAACCGCGACCAGATGACGGTGCTGGTCGCAGGTGGCGAAACAGTGACGGTGGCGCTGGCCAAGGTGGTGCATGCCTTCCAGCCTAATGCGATGTCCTTGTTCGAAAAACTGGGCTTTTATGTGGTCAAGTTGTGGGAGTTTGTGAGCGACGAGCCCCGCGAAGCCAATACCGAGGGCGGCATTTTCCCGGCCATCTTCGGTACCGTGATGATGGTGATTATCATGTCTATCATGGTGGTGCCGTTTGGGGTGGTGGCCGCGGTCTATCTGCGGGAGTATGCCAAGCAGGGGCCGCTCACCCAGTTGATTCGCATTGCAGTGAATAATCTCGCCGGGGTGCCTTCGGTGGTGTACGGCGTGTTTGGCTTGGGTTTCTTCGTGTATTTCCTGGGCGGCAATCTGGATCAGTTGTTTTTCCCCGAGGCCCTGCCAACGCCGACTTTCGGTACGCCCGGTTTGATGTGGGCCTCGCTGACCCTGGCCTTGTTGACGGTACCGGTGGTGATCGTGGCCACCGAAGAAGGCTTGTCGCGGATTCCCAGGTCGGTGCGCGAGGGCAGTCTGGCGCTAGGGGCAACCAAGGCGGAAACCCTGTGGCGCACGGTGTTGCCCATGGCCAGCCCGGCGATTATGACCGGCCTGATCCTGGCTATCGCCCGTGCTGCGGGCGAGGTGGCACCGTTGATGCTGGTGGGCGTGGTGAAGCTGGCCCCCTCCCTGCCGCTGGACGGCAACATGCCCTTCCTGCATCTGGATCGTAAATTTATGCACTTGGGTTTTCATATTTACGACGTAGGATTCCAAAGCCCCAACGTCGAGGCGGCGCGGCCCCTGGTGTATGCCACGGCCTTGTTGCTGGTGATTGTGATTGTGGCACTGAATTTATTGGCCATTATGATTCGCAATCGCCTGCGTGAAAAATATCGCACGCTTGAGAATTAAATATTATTTGATTTGCGGCTAGAATTTTTTTGATTGATTTAAAGTGATGAATGGTTGAAACGTATGACTGATACAACATCGAACACAAAGACCCATCGCATGGATATCGAGGCACTGACGCGCGGTCGTCACACCCCGCAACTGGCCGAGGAAACCGTGTGCCTGCAAATACAGAATCTCGATCTGTTTTATGGTGACAAGCAAGCCTTGCACAGCATTGACATGATGATTCCCAAGCAACGGGTGACGGCGTTTATCGGCCCCAGTGGTTGCGGTAAATCGACCTTGTTGCGCTGTATTAATCGCATGAATGATCTGGTGGACGGGGTGCGTATTAAAGGCCAGGTATTGCTCGATGGAGAGGACATCTATGACAAGTCGGTGAACGTGGCGGATCTGCGCCGGCGGGTGGGGATGGTGTTCCAGAAACCCAATCCCTTTCCCAAATCCATTTATGAAAACGTCGCGTATGGTTTGCGCTTACAAGGGGTGAAAGATCGGCGCATCATGGATGAAGTCATTGAGACTTCATTGAAGAGCGCGGCCCTGTGGGATGAGGTGAAAGACCGGTTGCACGATAGTGCCTTTGGTTTGTCCGGGGGGCAGCAACAGCGACTGGTGATTGCGCGTGCCATTGCCATCGAGCCGGAAGTATTATTGCTGGACGAGCCCGCCTCGGCACTGGATCCGATTTCCACCTTGAAGATCGAAGAACTGATCTATGAGTTGAAGGCGAAATATACCATCGTGATTGTTACTCATAACATGCAGCAGGCGGCACGAGTATCGGATTACACCGCCTTTATGTATATCGGTAAACTCATCGAATACGGTGATACCAATACGTTGTTTACCAATCCACGACATAAACAAACGGAAGATTATATTACCGGTCGTTACGGTTAGTTATCGATTTGCTACTGTCCCGTTAACAGAGACTTGCCATATCGAAATTTGTTATTTTACGCAACACTGTAGTACGAGTTGTGAACTTGAGGCATGAATTATCAGTACCCTCTTCCGTCAGAGCCTGCCCCGCGTAGCGTTTTGGGTATTCCGGCGTATGCCGGAACATAAGCGCGCAGCGCGTTGAACGCCAAAGGCGGCCCGAAGGGTGAGCGTAGCGAATAATCCAGAGGTCGCCTAAGAACGCCTACTTTTGGTGGTTCAACGACTTGCTGGATGCCGGAATACAAAAGCATGTGCCGGACTTGATCCGGTATCCGGCATGACGGATATAAAGTTAACGGGACAGCAGTGTTATCGATTGTAATTTCATCACCGTCCACAGGCTACATCAAGACCACCGCAAAGAGGCCAAACATGGGAACAGGGAATATTAACCATCATATTTCGCAACAGTTTAATGAGGAACTGGAAGCGATTCGTCACAAGGTGCTAGCCATGGGCGGGCTAGTGGAAGAACAGATTGAAAATGCCACTGCGGCTCTGGTTTCCGGTGACGTTGAGCGGGCAGAGGGCGTGATCAGCCGTGATTATCAGGTGAATGCCCTGGAGGTGGCCATCGACGAAGAGTCGATTCAGGTATTGGCACGCCGCCAACCGGCCGCGGGTGATTTGCGTTTGATTGTCGCGGTGATTAAAACCATCACCGATCTGGAACGCATGGGTGATCAGGCCGAGAAGGTTGCGCGTATGGCGGTGCACCTGGCGGATATGGAACGCCCCAAAAACCAGTACGGTGAATTGGAACATTTGAGCGATCAGGTGCGCAAGATGTTACGCGGTGCGCTGGATGCCTTTGCGCGCATGGATGCCGAAGCTGCCGCCAATGTGGCGCAGCAAGATATCAAGGTAGATGCGGAATACGATGCCATTATGCGACAGATGATTACCTTCATGATGGAAGATCCACGTAACGTGAAGCGGACTCTGGATACCATGTGGTCGGCGCGCGCACTGGAACGCATCGGTGATCATGCCCGCAATATGTGCGAATACGTGATTTATCTGGTGAAGGGTAAAGACGTGCGCCACATCAGCTTGGAAGAGCTGTCGAAAGAGGCGAGCGACTAGCGCTATATTTTAAGTGCTGAGTGCTGAGTGCTGAGTGCTGAGTGCTGAGTGCTAGGTGCTAGGTGCTTAGTCCGTTTCTTTCAACCACTGTGCCGCACGTTTTGCGAAATACGTCAGTATCCCATTGGCACCGGCGCGCTTGAAGGCCAGCAGTGATTCCATGATCACTGCCTTTTCATCCAGCCAACCATTTTGTGCGGCAGCCATAATCATCGCGTACTCACCACTGACTTGATACACAAAAGTGGGCGCGCCGAACTGGTCTTTGACACGGCGTACGATGTCGAGATAGGGCATGCCAGGTTTGATCATCACCATGTCTGCCCCTTCATCCAGATCCATGCCGACTTCCCACAGAGCTTCGTCGCTGTTGGCGGGATCCATTTGATAGGTATATTTATTGCCTGCACCGAGATTGGCCGATGAGCCCACTGCATCCCGAAACGGCCCATAAAAACTGGAGGCATACTTGGCCGCGTAGGCCAGTATACGGGTATGGATGTGGCCGTTGGCTTCCAGTGCTTCTCGAATCGCACCGATGCGGCCATCCATCATGTCAGACGGCGCGACGATATCGGCACCGGCTTCCGCGTGTGATACCGCCTGCTTGATTAACACCGCGATGGTTTCATCATTCATCACATATCCTGCATCGTCGATGAGACCATCCTGACCGTGCGTGGTGAACGGGTCGAGTGCTACATCAGTAATCACCCCTAACTCGGGATGTGCGGCCTTTAAGGCCCGCACAGCGCGTTGAGCAAGTCCCTCTGGATTAAAAGCTTCACGTGCATCCAGCGACTTGGCTTCCGCAGGCGTAACGGGAAACAGCGCAATGGCCGGTACACCCAAGGCCACCAACTCATCGGCTTCTTTAAGTAGCTCATCAATGCTGATGCGTTCCACACCCGGCATGGAGGGTATCGCCTCGCGTTGTGCTTTGCCCTCGAGTACAAACATCGGATAAATCAGGTCGTCCACCGAGAGGCGAGATTCACGCATCAAGCGACGACTGAAATCGTCACGGCGCATACGACGCATGCGAACGCCAGGATAGCGGCCTTTTCCTGTTTCTAGTTTGGACACGATGATTAACTCCTGGCTGGGTGGCAATGCGTAATGAGGGGTACTTGCGTGTTACAGGGGTGCGAATATCGGCAGATGAAAAGAAGTGCGTAGATGTTTCAATTTGCCTTTTAGTTGTGATTAGTCGCGATTTTGTTGTTGAATATCGTGATACACCCTGTTATTTGCCGCGATTTCTAACGAAAAAAGGTCAAAAAATCGGGCACACAAGATAACCTGTGTGCCCGATTGTAATAGTGCCCCCCGCTAGAAACAAGCCAGGGGACTGTTAGCTTTAAAGGGCCTTCAGCCGATTAAGACTTTTTGGCTTTCTTCTTGGTTGCTTTTTTCTTGGCTGCTTTCTTTTTAGCAACCTTCTTTTTGGCTACTTTTTTCTTAGCGACCTTTTTCTTGGCTGCTTTCTTTTTAGCAACCTTCTTTTTGGCTACTTTTTTCTTAGCGACCTTTTTCTTCGCTGTTTTCTTTTTAGCAACCTTTTTCTTGGCTACTTTTTTCTTTACTGATTTTTTCACGACCTTCTTCTTCGCTACCGTTTTTTTCTTAACGACCTTCTTCTTTGCTACCTTCTTCTTTGCTGTTTTCTTTTTTACCGCCATGGTCTTTGCCTCCTTAGTGGCACCGCTGCTTGTTTGATTTGAAGATGCTACTGACTTTATTTCGGGTTTATCTAGAACTTCTTTAGCTTTTAGCTCTAATTTAGTTGTTTTTTCACGAGTTTCCAACTTTGGAGTGGAAACTTTTTCGGTTTTCATTTGTATAGCTACTTCAGACTCACTCATATTTGCACGCATTTTTTCTATGACTTTGCAGATGCGGGCAAAAATTCTATCAATTTCTCCACTACCTTCGACTTCCAACAGCTTACCTTGTATCTGATAATGCTGGATCATCGGTTTGGTCTGTGTTTCATAGACACGCAGGCGATTAGCGATGGTGTCTTCGTTATCGTCGGCACGATGATGCAGTGTGCTGCCACACAGATCACAGTGGCCATCCATCTTTGGCGGTGACGTGTAGAGGTTGTACATCTGACCACAGGTTTTACAGGTACGACGACCGGCTATGCGCTGAATCAATAGGTCAAAATCGACATCAATCAGCACTGCTGCCTGTAGCGGCCGGCCCATTCGGTTCAAAATGGTGTCAAGTGCCGCAGCCTGGGGTAAATTCCGCGGAAATCCGTCGAGTATAAAACCTCTTTGTGTATCGTCGTCGTTGAGTCGTTCTTCGATCATGCCGAGTACGATCTGATCAGTCACCAGTTGGCCTGCGTCCATTGCGCCTTTGGCTTGTATTCCTAGTGGTGTTCGTTCAGCGACTGCAGTTCGCAGCAGATCGCCGGTGGAAATCTGCGGTACCTTGTATTTTGCAATCAACTTTTTTGCTTGGGTGCCCTTACCGGACCCAGGTGCGCCGACTAGTACAATCCTCAACTCGGCAGCCCCCCCTTTCCTAAATAATTAAGAGCTAAAACCATCAAAACATTCTCATCAGAAATCATAATCGTTTGGCAAATGTTCAATAAATTAACGATTGCCACTGACTGTTATCACCGTTAAAGAGCATCGAAATTTATTGTTTGCGACAACTGTTTGCGACAACTATTTGCGACAACCACATAAAACAAATTTCGAATGTTACGCTACACATGATAACAAGCATGCATACGATTCGCGCTAAACGTACTCTTAAGTTATTAGGTAAGTCAATACTTTGCGCAATGAATTTTATTGTTAAGCAAACATGTTATCAGTGTATTTTGCGAAGCGGGTATGGAAGATCAGTTTTAGTTAGGTGTGATTTCCGCTGAGCCAAGGTTGAGTTTAAATAAGAGAAGTACGTTTTAATGCTTTATATGTGGACAGAAACGCTATGCTTTATAGGTTAGCGTTTATTTGTGTTGGATTTTCTGAGAATCAGTGGTTCAATTTAAACAACGAAAAATGAATCCGAGAGGGGTGATGGCATGACGAAAAAAAATGCTTTTTATGCGCAGTCAGGTGGCGTTACGGCGGTGATCAATGCAAGTGCATGTGGTGTGATTGAAACCGCACGCAAATATAAGGACAAGATTGGAAAGGTTTACGCGGGTCGAAACGGCATCATTGGTGCCTTGACCGAAGACCTTATTGATACCAGTAAAGAGTCAGCGCGTGCGATTGCCGCATTACGACACACGCCTTCCGGGGCGTTTGGCTCCTGTCGTTACAAATTAAAGGGTCTGGATACCCATCGTGCCGAATATGAACGACTGATCGAGGTGTTTGCGGCGCATAATATCGGTTATTTCTTTTATAACGGCGGCGGTGACTCTGCGGATACCTGTTTAAAGATTTCACAGTTGGCCAAATCCATGAAATATCCGATTCAGGCGATCCATGTGCCGAAGACGGTCGATAACGATTTACCGATTACCGATAACTGTCCTGGCTTCGGTTCCGTGGCCAAGTACATCGCTATTTCTACCCGTGAGGCCAGTTTCGATGTGGCATCTATGTGTAAAACTTCCACCAAGGTGTTTGTGTTGGAGGTGATGGGCCGTCACGCCGGTTGGATTGCCGCGGCGGGCGGCATGGCTTCCAGCGAAGAGTGCAAAATTCCGGTGATCATCCTGTTCCCCGAGGTGGCCTTCAACAAAACCAAGTTTCTTAAAGCGGTTAAAGACAACGTCAACACGTTTGGCTATTGCACCGTGGTGGTGTCGGAAGGTGTGCATGATTCCAGCGGCAAGTTTCTCGCCGACCAGGGTTTGACAGATGCCTTTGGTCACGCGCAACTGGGTGGCGTGGCACCGGTGATCGCCAACATGGTGCGCGACGCTCATGGTTATAAATATCATTGGGCGGTGGCAGACTACCTGCAACGCGCAGCGCGGCATATTGCCTCCAAGACCGATGTTGATCAGGCCTATGCTATGGGCAAGGCCGCAGTGGAGCTGGCCATCCAGGGTGAAAACTCGGTGATGCCCACGATTGTTCGTAAATCCAACAAGCCTTATAAGTGGGTTATCGGCAAGGCCAAGTTGTCACGCGTGGCCAATGTGGAAAAGATGATGCCCAAGAGCTTCATCACCAAAGATGGCTTTGGCATCACCCAAAAATGCCGCGAGTATCTTGCGCCGCTGATGCAGGGTGAAGATTATCCGCCTTATGGCAAGGATGGCCTGCCCATCTACGTGCAGCTGAAAAAAGTCGCGGTGAAAAAGAAGTTGGCCAAAGAGTTTAAGGTGAAGTAGCCGGGTTGGTGGGCGTTGTGTGGATTAACGTTCGTGTTAAAAGATTCAGGTTAAAAGGTGAATAGTGAGTAGGGTGGGCACGTTTTTCCGTGCCCACATACAGGCCTCGGACTCCGCGTGGGCAGGTAAAGCCTGCCCACCCTACGGAGTGAAAGTTAGGAGCAACGCATAATCACCTAAGACAGATCCACCAACCTCAGCCGCTCCAGATACTCCGGCTCTTTGCTCAGCGCAATACGGCTCACGCCGATAAAACCCCCCATCCAGACAAGTAGGGTGGGCACGTTTTCCGTGCCCACATACCGGCCACGGACTCTGCGTGAGAATACAAAACTTGCCCACCCTACGGGATGAAAATTAAGGGCCGCGCATCAACACCTAAGACGGATCCACCAACCCCAGCCGTTCCAAATACTCCGGCTCTTTGCTCAGCGCAATACGGCTCACGCCGATAAAACCCTCCATCCAGCCAAGTAGGGTGGGCACGTTTTCCGTGCCCACATACAGGCCTCGGACTCCGCGTGGGCAGGTAAAGCCTGCCCACCCTACGGAGTGAAAGTTAGGAGCAACGCATAATCACCTAAGACAGATCCACCAACCTCAGCCGCTCCAGATACTCCGGCTCTTTGCTCAGCGCAATACGGCTCACGCCGATAAAACCCCCCATCCAGACAAGTAGGGTGGGCACGTTTTCCGTGCCCACATACCGGCCACGGACTCTGCGTGAGAATACAAAACTTGCCCACCCTACGGGATGAAAATTAAGGGCCGCGCATCAACACCTAAGACGGATCCACCAACCCCAGCCGTTCCAGATACTCCGGCTCTTTGCTCAGCGCAATACGGCTCACCCCGATAAAATCCCCCATCCAGTCATCGAGCGCGTCCAAGGTGGCATCACTGTCATGGCTGGCACGTTGCGCCTCGCTGGTTTCTCTCTTCTGCGCCTGATATTTCTGCTGCATGGACACCACCAGCGCCCGGCCCGCGTTGAGCGTGTCCGGGGTAATGCGAAAACGCGCCAGTGCCGTTTGGATGTCTTTGGAGCCCAACGCCGCATCGTAGAAATTCAGCATCTGCATATACAGCTTGTTATAGGACTGCTCGCGCTGACCGCCCAGCTCCAGTTGATTCTGAAAATTACGCTCGCGCTTCAAGGCAATGCGCGCCAACTGCACCAGCTCAATGTATTGCTCATAGGCCGCACTGCGGGCCGCGGCCAGCTCATCCGTCGCCGCATATTGCTCGCCGTATTCCTTTTTCTGCTGTTGTTGAAGATCGTAACTATTATCGTACAGCGCCAAACCCTCCTGCACCGTGGCTTCATCGTAGCCGTAGTTCGCGTAAATCGGTTTGACCGTGTCATCGGTCAGCGCCACATCAAAGAAAAGCCGGTACTGGGCCAGGCGTTCATCCGTACTAAGAAGACTAAAATTCATCATAAAACTCCTTGTATCCGTTAGAAGCCCCGAAACAATCGAAGCCCATCCATGCGCGAAGAAATCCTCACGTAAACAGCAAACAGCCACAAGGTAAATAAGGCCAAAATAGTGCCCAAGGCTGTCCTAGGGTGAATTTTTAGTGCCCTTGAGCCGCTTCATAGTGACCTGGAACGGTTTCTTAGTGCCCTTTGGTCATTTCATAGTGACCTGGAACGGTTTCTTACTGCCCTTTGGTCATTTC
>CAYNYJ010000017.1:0-39384 GCA_964401355.1 uncultured Ectothiorhodospiraceae bacterium
ATCACATTACAGACCGCACAAAACAACTCATTACAGCATGACAAGTATTTGTTAATGGGACAGCAGTGACCTGCGATATACCCAATGGCTGGCCTGCTTCAATTGTCGCCTGACCATTTTTGAGGCCAAAGAACACGCCAACCTGATTACCATGAACCAAGTATAACGAAGTGAATACTGCGGGGTCTGCCACGACAAAGTGGCCTTTACATTGTTTACCTGCGAACCTTGTCACAGCGTACCGCACCAGGGTTCCGGGGCTAAAGGGTGGTAACTCGTGAGACGATCATCGAAAACCTGACAAACAAAGGAATGACGGCAGAAAAGTGGCAACACAAATTAAGACACTTTTAGCGGCTGTCGTCACTCAGCAAAGCTGCCACCTTATCACTGCCTTTATCACGCGCAACCATAAGCGCCGTATTACCATCTTCATCGTGCGCTTGCGGATCGGCACCTTGCTGCAACAACGCCTTGGCCACTGCAACACGACCAAATGCGGCGGCCGCCATTAGTGGTGTGCGGCGCTTGAGTCCCCGCCCGTTCACATCGATACCGGATCTGGCCATAAGGCTGACCACAGCAACATGCCCAAGACCCGCAGCCAGCATCATTAACTCCTCACCATCACGTTTTTCCAATGGTGTCGCGCCATCCCTGGACATATGGTCTAACAGTAATTGTACCGTTTCGGCGTGACCGAAATAGACCGCATTCACCAGCGGCGCACTCCCGCTTTCATCACGCGCCTGAATATTCGCACCACGTTCCAGCAACAGGTTCACCACTTCGTGGTGGCCTGCCGTTGCTGCCACAATCAACGCGGTAGTACCATAATTATCAGCCACATTGACATCGACACCCTGATCGACCAGCCACTCTGCAACTTCCATACGCCCTTCGGAAGCCGCAAACATTAACGGGTTCTTGCCCTTATTGCTGCTCTCACTCACATCAGCACCGCGTTGCACAACGGACTTCACGGCTTGCAAATTACCGTCTTTCGCGGCGTCCATCAATTCACTGGTGTTCTCACGCGAACATGCGCCAAGCAACACAAAACTCAATGCCACAAGACACACAACGACACGCTTCTGCCAACGTTTATTCATTGATACTACCTTAGGAGTTCGGCAAAAAAGGATTGCTAATTTAAAGAATGATTTATTCCGGTCATGCATCCATCAACCATCAACGCCTCATGGAGGCATAAAACTCGGTATTCAGCTTGGTATCTTTTAAACGGTCTAACAGGAATTCGATGGCCGCCAATTCATCCATGGGATGCAACAGCTTGCGCAGAACCCAAATCTTTTGCAGCTCATCCGGTTTGGTCAGACGTTCTTCACGACGCGTACCGGAACGATTAATGTCGATAGCGGGATAAATACGTTTCTCGGCAATGCGGCGATCCAGATGCACTTCCATGTTGCCGGTGCCCTTGAATTCTTCGTAGATCACATCATCCATACGTGAGCCGGTCTCCACCAGGGCAGTGGCCAAAATCGTGAGACTGCCACCTTCTTCAATATTGCGCGCCGCACCAAAAAACCGCTTGGGACGATGCAAGGCATTGGCATCGACACCGCCCGTCAGCACCTTGCCCGAAGAAGGAATCACGGTGTTATAAGCACGCGCCAAACGGGTAATCGAGTCCAACAAAATCACCACGTCTTTTTTATGTTCCACTAATCGCTTGGCCTTTTCGATAACCATTTCGGCAACCTGCACGTGGCGGCTGGCAGGTTCATCAAAGGTACTGGACACCACTTCGCCACGCACCGAGCGCGCCATCTCCGTTACTTCTTCCGGACGCTCATCGATGAGCAACACAATCAAAATACATTCAGGATGATTGGCCGCGATGCTCTGTGCAATATTTTGCAGCATCATGGTCTTACCCGACTTGGGCGGGGAAACAATCAAGCCACGCTGGCCCTTGCCCACCGGTGCCGCCATGTCGATGACACGCGCCGTCAAATCTTCGGTACTGCCATTACCAATTTCCAGAGTCAGGCGTTCAGTGGGAAACAACGGCGTGAGATTCTCAAACGGCACTTTGTTTTTAGCATTCTCCGGCCGATCAAAATTGATGTCACTCACTTTGAGTAACGCAAAATACCGCTCACCATCTTTAGGGGGACGAATTTTGCCTGAAATCGTATCGCCGGTGCGCAAACTGAAGCGTCGAATCTGACTGGGCGACACATAAATATCATCGGGCCCGGCCAGGTACGAACTGTCCGATGACCTCAAAAACCCAAACCCATCCTGCAAAATCTCCAACACACCATCACCGTAAATATCTTCGCCGCTTTTCGCATGTGATTTAAGCAAGGCGAAAATAATGTCTTGTTTACGGGCTCGCCCCATGCCCTCTAAACCACTGCTATGTGTAAGTTCGGTAAGTTCTGATGCGGATTTTTGTTTCAGTTCTGTGAGATTCATAGGCTCTGTCGTTATTTGAAGTTATTGAGGGTTATTGGGATGTTTGTAGAAATAAAGTTTGAAATTACCCAAGCCGACAAACCAAAGTGACCTGGCGTATTCAGACGAAGGTTGTTGTGAAAGCAAATAGATGTTTGAACGAATGCTCTAAGGAATTTGAAATTGGGGTTATAAATTCAGTTGAAAATATAAATATTATAAAGCTGTCATTAACGATGGCCTTAAGCGCTTCTCAGAGTCAGAGTGCAGCTACAAGCCGTTGCTGATTAGATATCGGGATTCGATTCAGGTGCCCCAGGTCGCCAGCGGGTTGGTGCTGACAAGCGACGAGACTCATCTCACAAATCGCCCCGTCAAACCGACGCTATTCAAAGTAAATGTGCGTTAATACAGGTTGTTCAATCTGAAGAAATTGGCAAACTCTGACTTGGGCTTGAATCAATGCTGATTCTCAGTATACACAAACGTAGCACGAAGTGCCAACGCCGTCCAGCCGAACAGGACTGCTAGGTGCTTTCACCCACGCATTCCCATCAATCACGGTAACCCACGTCACACGCCCAGTTGCACTCTGTCTGTCGTGTCACACACGACAGACAGAGGAAGCTACACGTTGCTATCAATAAAAGCCGTAAGCTGGGACTTGGATACTGCGCCCACCTTGGTCGCCTCCACGTTTCCACCCTTGAACAACATCAAGGTCGGAATCCCACGAATACCGAATTTGGGTGGGGTCCCCGGGTTTTCATCAATATTCAGCTTGGCAATTTTGACCCTGCCTTTATATTCTTCGGCAATCTCATCAAGAATCGGCGCGATCATTTTGCACGGGCCGCACCAATCTGCCCAATAATCAACTAACACTGGACCTTCTGCTTTCACAACTTCTTCTTCAAAAGAATCGTCTGTGAGATAAACGATGTTTCCACTCACTGATGGGCCTCCATATGGTAATAAAACATGCAATAAAACACAGGATGAATCGGGAGATAAATTAAGTAATCATTTTGCATCTGAGTTTTGTTATCTGCCTGTAAACTGAAAGCTCGAAAAACATTTAGTTACGGCTTACGCGCCATTTCAGCCTAATCGCCCGCATATTTCAAGCACAATATCGTCACATTCCTGTTATTCTGTAACCCAATGAGCGATTCACACACCACATCATTGGCATTTCACGACTTGAAACTCGCCCCTCCCCTACTGCAAGGCATTGAAGCAGCAGGCTTTTCTCATTGCACGCAGATTCAGGCACAGACCCTGCCACTAGCTCTGGAAGGTAAAGATATTCTCGGCCAGGCACAAACCGGCACCGGTAAAACGGCCGCCTTTTTGCTCGCGGTGCTGCATCGCCTGCAAACTGTCGCTGCCAGCCCGGCCCGCAAACCCAACCAACCCCGCGCCATCATCATTGCACCCACGCGCGAACTTGCCGTACAAATTCATAAAGATGCCCTGCCACTCGCCCAGGGAACCAACCTACAGATGCGCGTGGTCTACGGGGGCACAGGTTACGAGCAACAACGCAACGACATCACTGCCGGGGTCGACGTTCTCATCGGCACTCCCGGTCGTCTCATCGACTACTTCAAACAACACGTCTACGACCTCAAGGAAATCCAGGCCATGGTGCTGGACGAGGCTGATCGCATGTTCGACCTGGGCTTCATTAAAGATATTCGTTATATGCTGCGCCGCATGCCGCCGCCTACCGAGCGCCTTAATATGTGTTTCTCGGCCACTCTGCCGTTACGCGTCACCGAACTCGCGTACGAACACATGAATAATGCCATTACGGTGAGGGTTGAATCCGGCAAGATCACTGCGGAAAAAGTTGAGGAAATCGTGTACGGCCCCTCTAACGACGAAAAAATTCCGTTACTCATCGGCCTGCTCAGGCACATGGGTCCAACCCGCACCATTATCTTTGTCAACACCAAGCGTGCCGGGGAAAAGGTCTGGGGTTTTTTGCAGAGCAACGGCTTCAAGTGCGCCCTGCTCTCCGGTGATGTACCGCAGAAAAAACGCCTGCGCCTACTGGAGGAATTCCAAAAAGGCGAGCTAGCGATTATGGTTGCTACCGATGTGGCCGCGCGCGGGCTGCACATTCCCGACGTCAGCCATGTCATCAATTATGATCTACCGCAGGACAGCGAAGATTACGTGCATCGCATCGGCCGTACCGCACGCGCCGGATCCAGTGGCGATGCCATCAGCTTTGCCTGCGAAGATTACGCTTTTTCGCTGGCGGATATTCAGGATTTCATCGGTTACGAGATCCCCCGCGGCAAAATCACCAACGAACTGCTCATCACCGAACTGGAACGTCCAGTGCGTATTGAACACAAGCCCAAACATCACGGCAACTCCGGCCAACGGGGCAGACAACATTCTGGCGCCAGCTCTGCTTCTGGTTCTAAAAAGCAGCGACATTCCCGTCATCGCTCCAGCTCGCGAAGCTAAGCCCGCCACCCCTTCTCAAACCCGGCCAGAACGTCCAGGATAAAACGACTATTCGACAAACAATACCACTCGGTTCCGTCCCGCCTGCTTGGCAAGATACACCCCTTGATCCGCACGCTCGACCAGCTCGTTAGCCAATATCTCCAGGCCGATTTTTTTATCCACACCCACCAAGCTCGACACACCGATAGAAATTGTGACCGCCAGGGCTTTTTCCTTCATCGTTTTGAACGGGTGCGCTTCAATCACCGCGCGGATACGTTCGGCAACTTCCAGCGCAGCTTCGTCGGGCGCATTCACTAGCAGCGCCGCAAACTCCTCACCCCCGTAACGCCCCAGCACATCACTGGCGCGCAGCTGCTCACGGATCAATCCGGCCACCACCCGCAACACCTGATCTCCCGTCTGATGGCCATGCTTGTCATTCACTAACTTGAAACGATCCACATCCAGAAACAGACACACCAAGGGCTCTTGGGTACGCCGCGCACGCCCCACTTCTTCCAAAAGACGTTGATCAAAAAAACGACGATTATTTACTCCCGTCAGCGAATCGGTCAGTCCCACCCGTTTCAGGCGTTCATGATTACTGGCATTCTCCAGACAAATTGCCACTACCGTTGCCAAACGTTGCAGAAAATCCGTGGCGGCACCGTCGATGTAACGTGCTTCCTGTTTGCTGCCAAGGTTAAGACTGCCGATCAGATGGCCATAACGCACCAAGGGCAACAACGCGACACTGTCCAGTTCTGCCGTCCCTTTGGCAAACAAAAAACCGTGTTCACGTACATGAAACTCGCCCAGCCGAGGATCCGCCGAAACACCAAACAAATTATCCAGGGCATCTAAATCATGTTGGAACAGAAGTTGTTCTACTTCACCCGAGCGTATTCCCTCTTCTTCAAAGATGCGCTGAATTTCATATTCGGGGTCGTGTAATACCAGACTCACCACATCCAGCCCAAACGCGGTGCGGTAATTAAATAACACCCGTTGCACCAATTCCGTAAGGGAGGGTGTGCTGATCAGGCGCAGCTCCTGCTCGTGAAAGCGACGTTGTTTTTGCTCGTTTTCTCGTGCTTGGCTAAGAAAGGCGCGGAGTTTACGCCGCAATATTTGATTTTCGCGATAAGGGTCGTCAGTCATGGCACACTAATTATCAGCACTCATCGAAGCCTTTTACCATACCGAAAACACCGCATAATACGGAGCTACGTTAGTAAACCACAAATAGGGTAACAGAAATCAGGCCACCAATTGACGGGCCATGATATCGAGCTCGTCTCGACTTTCTTCTGTGCGCCGCATGACGTCGGCGACTTGTTCGGCATCAACACCCACTGCAGCCAATAAACTTCCCGGCAATTCATCACTGTCTGCATCACCCATGCCGATCTTTTTAAGCAGTCTGTCAGTCAGCGTCACTAACCACACATAGTTTGCATGCGGCCCATTGTATTCCAGGTTGTGGTGTTCCCGCTGCACCACCAAAACTTCTTGTGGCATGTTCCAGGTCTCCATCAACCAAGCGCCCATTTCCATATGGGTGGTACCGATTAAGCGCTGCTCCAATTCGAGAATAGGCGCTTCTGGCTCATTGATCACCGCGCGATGCAACACCGCAAACTCTTTGGGGAACAGGTGCCCCAACAGCAGAAAACCAAAATTGTGCAGCAACCCTGCCAGATAGACGGTGCCCGGCCGTGGACGCCGTTCACGCGGCACGATGTTGCACAAGGCCTGCGATAACGCGGCACTGTAAGTTGCGTATTGCCAAAATGAATGCAAACCCAATGGCCCTTCGGGAGGCACTTTGAAAGGCCTCGCCGCCGCCACGCCCAGGGAAATATTCATCACCATGTCGTAACCCAGCACTCGCGAAATGGCCTGGCGCACCGAGCTCACCTTGCCCTGATAACCATAAAACGGTGACTGCGCATAACGCACAATCTGCGCGGTCAGACTCGGATCTCGTTCCACCAGTTTGGCCAGATCCTCGGCATGTGCATAGGGATTGGCATTAAGCTGGATAATTTTCTGCGCCAGCGAGGGCATCGCCGGTAATTCCGTAATGCGTTCAATACGCTGCCGCATGGTGGCTATCGGCAAGGTTTGCACATGTGCTTCTACGACCACTTGCGATTGGGCGTTCTCCTGCTCCTGCTGTTTAACAACATGTACCTCTGAAATCTGAGTGAAAGTATTGCCATACCAGGCATTACTGTGCAGCAATTGAAAATCTTGTCCGGTAATGCGCATCAGCTCTCCGGCATTACCGGAGGCCACGTAGACAAAGTCCTGATCCAGCAAGGAGTCATCGATCACCGT
Source organism: uncultured Ectothiorhodospiraceae bacterium (assembly GCA_964401355.1). GTDB lineage: Bacteria > Pseudomonadota > Gammaproteobacteria > SZUA-152 > SZUA-152 > SZUA-152. The sequence continues at coordinate 7,240 of CAYNYJ010000017.1, forward strand.
CTCAAAACTATAAGCCTCGCCCAGCGCAGGCAGAATGCCGGGCGAGCAATCAGCAAACACCCCCCGGTAATCAATCTCATCGGCGGGTAGCAATTTGCGGTGCAATTGACGATTGAGGGCATCCAGCTTCAGTCGATGAGTAATGGGCAACACGGCCATCACCATACCGCTGATATCTTTCAGGATCATTGCCTTGGCAACACAAGAGGGGGATATCTCACCAATATCACCTTGCCAACGACCCTCGGCATCCAGCGGACAATTGACAATGCTATAGCTAACATCTTGTGTATCGAGATAACGTCGAACGGTAATGGAAGTAGACATAGCACTCCTTCGTCAATATTTTTGAAAACACTTTACAAGAAACACAACGCCACCCCATTAGCGACAGACACTGGAAAAAGTATAGCCAAAAAACCAACAAAACCTCTAACCGTTTATCAGTTGGCCAGCATCGCCAAGACACAAAAATACGTACAACAATTTGATTATAAAAGAAAATAAATAGAATCTTACTCTCGCGTACGGCCTCTGAAAAGCCAAGGAGGCGAGAAATAAGAATCGTTTGGCAAAATTCCTCGGAAATTTACCGAGGATTATGGTGGTTTTTCCGTGGTGTCCACCGCCGTGCGCTCCGCCGGGGGAATCTCTGTCACTGCCTCGACGGGCGGTTTAAGCGGCTTTGTTAATAGCTGCCGGAAGGCATCCAGGGTGAATTTTCGCCCACCGAGCGCGGCAAACTGCACCTTGATCGCAGCGGGCAGCAATTGCTGCTGGCCCTCTGGGCCCACCGCCAGCAGGTGATAATCGCCCAACGGCAAGTCAGCGGGAAGCTGCAATACGCGCCCACCCTGCACCTGTTTGGCCCGCTGTTTTAGCTGCACCGTCGGCAACAGGGTGACCGAGGCCAGCTTGGTTTCACCGGCAAAGAACGCCGCGCCACGGGCAACCGCGAACTGCGAATGCTGGCCCGTGGCCGGGTAAACCACCACCCGTCGCGGTGACTGCGGCTGGCGAATATCCAGCACCCACAAGCCACTGCGCGAGGTCAGCAGGTAAAGCTTCTCCTCTTCCAGGTGCAAGCCGTTAATGGACTCACCGCTGATGTAATCACCCAGCGCCACCAAGCCCTGCGCAAGCTCTTTGCCCAAACTCTGCCTCCACAATTTTATCGCACCCGACGGCTTGCTCGCGATCAGCAGGTCGCCCCGCGACCGCACCTGGACAAAGCTTCCCGGCACCTTAACGACCTCGCGCAGCGTCCCGTCATCGGCTATCTCCCAGCCTGACAGGCCGGTGTCTGTCACCAGCCACAAAACCTGTTCTTCCAGCCACATGTCGGAAACCGAGACGGCATGGCGCGCCACTTCAACCGCTCGCTGCGGGTCTCGCACGTCCATCACCAGTAGGCCCACCTGAGTGTCGGCAATGTACGCGTATTCATTGCCGACGCGCACCAATCGGGCTTTCCCCGGGGTATCAATGCCGCCGATTCGGTGCGTGTAAAAGGGATCAAGACTATCGAAGATGGCGATACCTGCATCGCCTGCCGCCACATACACGCGCTCGTCTTCAATCCACAGATCCTGACTCTGACCGTCGATATCCAGCCCTTTGAGCCAGATGGGATTGAGCGGGTTTTTGATGTCGTACACCTGCAAGCCCCCGGCACCGCTGGCGGCGTACAGATAAGTGTCTTTGCTACGCAACTGTCGCAAGGGGTCGCGCGCATGATAACGACTCACGTAGCTCGGTCGTGAGGGCTGGCGCACGTCCACCACCTTGATGCCGCCCCACCAGTCCAGCACATAGGCATAGCCGTCTTTGACCTTCACCCCCCAGGCCGCGCCGTCAGTGTCGAAGCTGCCGATCACGCGGGGAACAGCCATGCTGCGGGTATCCACGATGTGCAGACCCGCCTCCCAACTGGCGACATACAACAGGCCGTCGCCCAGTTCGAGACCGCGGGCATTGCCCGGAATCGGCGTGTGGCCGATGACTTTGGCCTGACGGGGGTCGCTGATATCCAAGGTATACAGGCCCAAATCAAAAAAGGCCACGTAGGCACGACCATCCTGCAAGGCCACATCCTCGGCCTGACCGCCAGGATCAAACTGGGCGAAGGGCTTGGGGTTTGCAGGATCACTGACATCAAACATCAGCAACCCGGCGCGGTCATCGGCGACAAAGGCCACCTCGTTTTCGACGTCGATATCCCAGGCCTTGCCGGGGGTGTCGTAGCCGCCGAGGCGTCGCGGATGCTTAATATCACTGAGGTCGATGATGTGAAAACCGCCGCGATGGTCCGCCAAATAAAGAGTCTTGCCCACCAGTTTCATGGTGTAGGCCAAGCCCAAACCGGCCATGGCCTCGGGGGCCAGTTCCGCCGTCCACGTGGGATGCTGCGAATCGGCAATGTCGATGATTTGCAGGCCCTGATCGTCGTCCCCCACCAGCGCATAGTGGCCCAACAGGGTGACGCCTTTGCTGGAACCCGGGGTGTGATAATTGGACAGATGCCGCAGCCGACGCGGATCGCTGATGTCGTACAGGTGCAGGCCGGAGAACCAATCGGCGACGAAGAGGATATTTTCTTGCTCACCTTTGCCGAAAGCCCCCCGACGACTACCGCCCAGATTCACCCCCTCCGGCGAAATCGCGCCATCGCCACTGCCCATCATCATCACCCGTTGCAAGCTGCGCTCCGTGACCAACAGCGCGACATCCCCTTGCAGGGCACTGAAGGTTATCGGCGCACCCGCATAAAAAGCCGCACCACTGCTCGGCAATTCAGGATTGCCCAGCCCCACCCGCAGCACGCTGCCGTTTTGCAGGGTCAGCAAGGCGCTCTTATCGTCCACCCATTCCTGGCTAATCGACAAGCCCTCAATGGCGCCGCGTTTATTAAAACTACCGCGCCACTGCAAACGCTCCGGGCTGCTGATATCGAATAACACAATGCCACCGCGACCATCGGCCACCAATAGCAGCTCGTCCTGCAATTGCACATCATTGGCCGTGCCGGAGGTGGTCTCGGTATCGTTGAGCACGACCGACTCGCCCGCAATATCTAGCACCGCGACACCCTCCGGGCCTGCGGTCCAGACATATTGGCCGCGCACCACAAAGGTCTCTACCGCAACCGGCAACGTCCACTGCTGTTTTTGTTGGGGGGGGGTGCTTTCAGAAAAATCCCATTGTTGTAATTGCGTTTTGCCATCACCCAGCGCTAACAGCAAATAGACCTTCTTTGCGTCTAACTGCATGTCCAGCACCTTGCCGGGCGACCCGATGGTCGCCAACACGACGGGTACCGCAGGCTGCGCCACATCCAGCCATTGCAGACTCCCATCAGCCAACAGCACCAGCAACCGGCCATTGCCGTGGGCCAACGCTTGCGCCGTATCCGCCAGCGTGGTTTGGCCTAAAATACGCGCCGCCGTGGATTGCGGTGGAAAATCCACAACCATTAACTGCCGGTCGCGGGTCGCCAGATAGGCTTGCTGACCATCAAAGGCCATCGCCAGCAGCAACAACGGAAGGTTTAAATGGTGAGTGACGTAAGGCCCTGCGGACATCAGAACGACTTGCGTATCGGCCGCCCAGTCAACACCCTGCAATTCGATGCTGGCTGCCTTGCCCTGCTGCACACTTTGCGGGCTCACGGCGACAATACGTGGCAGCGCCTTTGAAATGACCATTGTCGTTGGTGGTATTAACGACGGCACGGGGGACAAAACCGACGCACACGCAGCCAATAACAGCGCGCCAAGCAGGTAAGCGGCCTTCCTCATAGCCGTTGCCCGCCACGACCAATGGATACTGCCAACGGCATTCATTACCGGGGGCTATCTCACCTGACGCAGATATTTTTCCTGCTTGTAGATATTCTCCGGCAGGGCGGGGGGCAGACCCTTGACAGCGCTGGCCGGCGGTACGTTGACCTCGGTGAGGTCCTTGATGAGGGCACTGCGTGCGGCACCTGTCGCGCGAGTCGCTCCAAGCCGACCCTTGCCCGGCACGATCAATTGTTTGGCCTCGCGCAAATTGACCGGCTGCGGCTCATAAAATACCCCGCGATATTCCTCGTCGATCTGCCGCACGTAAACGAAATAGGTTTTACCGGCAATAAATTTGTATTCCCGGACACGCCACACATCCACTGGGGCTCTTTGGTTAGTAAACATTGTCCTTGAATAGACTTTCAAACTTCCCTTGCTGGGCTTGATGTACAACAGCGCATAACTTCCCTCGTCCTGAGTCAACAGAGTTTGCCCCTGAAACGCGATGCGCACCGGGCCATCGGACACGCCCTTGCTCTTGTAAGCCTTGGGGCGGATGAAATACACCGTGGCTAGCTGGGCCTTGGTTTGCGCTTTAATGTCACCGCTCATTAATTGCGGATGATCTTTGTTAATGCTGGCACAAGCAGCCAATAGCAGCATTCCCGCTGACACCAAGACAAGCTTGATTCCCTGTTTACAACAACTCATTTTACTAGCCCCCCTACCACTGATTAACTCTTGTCCCTTTAATCCGTATACCCACTTGTCACGTCACGGTGCGGGATTCGGCTGGCGTTGATGTATGGCTTCGATACCGTCTAAAACCGCCGCATCCAGGCGAAGTTCCACACTGGCCAGATTACTCTGTAACTGCGCCAGCGTCGTCGCGCCAATAATATTGCTGGTCACAAACGCTCGGCTGGTCACATAGGCCAGGGCCATTTGCGCCGGATCCAGCCCATGCTCTACCGCCAGCGCCACGTAGGCCGCGGTGGCCGCCTCGGCCTGGAGATTAGAATACCGCGAAAAGCGCTCGAACAGGGTGACACGCGCATCGGCCGGGCACTGACCATTGAGATATTTACCGCTCAACACCCCGAAACCCAGCGGCGAGTATGCCAGCAGGCCGCAATCTTCCCGGTGAGACACCTCGGCCATGCCGATCTCAAAGCTGCGATTGAGCAGGCAATACGGATTCTGCACACTCACCATGCGCGGCAGGCCACACTGTTCGGCCAGGCGCAGAAATTCCATCGTGCCCCAGGGGGTCTCGTTGGACAGCCCCACGTGGCGAACCTTGCCCGCTTGCACCAGATCCGCCAGTACCCGCAGGGTCTCTTCGATGGGGGTGCTAGGTTGCGGCACATGGGTGTAACCCAGCTCGCCAAAATAATTGGTATTGCGATCCGGCCAATGCAGCTGATACAGATCCAGATAATCCGTTTGCAGACGTTCGAGGCTGGCGTGCAGGGCCTGTTCGATGTTGGCACGGTCGAGGCAGGCTCGGCCATCGCGAACATGTTCCAGCCAATCGGCGCGCGCCGCCACTTTACTGGCCAGCACAATGTCATTGCGTCCGCCGCGTCGTTTCAACCAGCGGCCGATATATTGCTCAGTGAGAGTGAAGGTTTCTGGCTTGGGCGGCACCGGATACATCTCGGCGGTGTCGATAAAATTCACCCCCGCGGACAATGCGGTATCCAACTGGGCGTGCGCCTCAGCCTCGGTGTTCTGTTCACCCCAGGTCATGGTGCCGAGGCAAATGCTGCTCACCTCGATATCGGTTTGACCCAGTTTCCGGTATTCCATGATTGACCCCGTACCTGTTCAGCCACTCGTGCTAAAAGCCGTTAATGTCAGAAAGGAAGAAACGCATCATACCGCCACTTTTGCCTGCGCAACAATGGCAACAGATGATGTCGCGGCTCACCGTGCATTCAGAGAGCCGTTAATTATGGAACGTGTGAAGGAAGCTGATTTAAGTCTTGTCGCGGGGCTTGCGGGTATCCAATTGCACCACAACGTTTTGCACACCCACGTTGTCGCGGGGCTCATCCACGAAATGGGGTTTGTCGGAGGAGACGTTGCCGCCCTCTGCATTCAACTCCGCCTCCCGCGCCACAATCAGATCCAAACACGCGCGCATACTATTGATAGTATTCTCCGAAAGCACATGACGCATACCCGGCGGGGTGTGGGTATCTTTGGCAATATCGGTGAGCACCTTTTTAACCATGGAGAGAATGCGTGATTCTGGATTTTGCGAGTTCAGTGTTGTCACAAGATGGTTACCTCAAATAGAGTGGCTGCTGGAGCGGAAGCGAAACATAAATAATCATTCCATTATACGCCATCAACCCATAATGACTGTAACACTCAGCAGATTATCGAGACTGGAAGACGTGATAACCAGGGAACAACCATGAAAACAATATTCAACCCGCGCCTGCTGGTGATCCTGCTGGTACTGGCACTGATCGCGGCCTTTTTTGTCTTTGATCTCGGCCAATACCTGACCCTGGATTACCTCAAATCACAGCGCCAGACTTTCCTCGATTTTTATACCCAAAACCAGACAGCGACCCTGGCGGTCTATTTTGCCGTTTATGTGGCGGTCACCGCACTCTCGCTGCCAGGGGCGACGATCATGACCCTGGCCGGTGGCGCGGTCTTCGGGCTGGGCACCGGGCTGTTGGTGATCTCATTCGCCAGCACCATTGGCGCGACCCTGGCCTTTTTGATTTCCCGCTTCGTGTTGCGCGACCTGATACAAAACAAATTTCGCGACAAGCTTAAAGCCATTAACGAAGGCGTCAAAAACGAGGGCGATTTTTATCTGTTCACCCTGCGTTTAATTCCACTGTTCCCTTTCTTCGTAATCAACCTGGTGATGGGCCTGAGCCCCATGAAAGTCTGGCGCTTTTATCTGGTCAGCCAGATTGGCATGCTGCCCGGCACCATTGTGTACGTGAACGCCGGCGCACAACTGGGCGCACTGGAGTCATTATCCGGCATTCTTTCCCCCGGACTCATCCTGTCATTTGTGTTGTTGGGCCTGTTCCCCCTGTTCGCAAAAAAAGGGGTGGGCTATCTGAAACGCAAACGTGCGCATAAAGGCAACAATGAACCAACGTAAAAAACGCTTTAACAAACCAAGCCGGTTTGATTACAACCTGGTGGTGATCGGCGGCGGCTCTGCCGGACTGGTATCGTCCTACATTGCCGCGGCGGTGAAGGCCAAAGTGCTGTTAATCGAAAAACACGCCATGGGTGGCGACTGCCTCAACACCGGTTGCGTACCCAGCAAGGCACTGATTCGTTCTGCCAAAATGTTGAGCTACGCAAAGCGTGCAAAAGATTTTGGTTTTCAAAAAACTACCGTCGAATTTAATTTCGCCGACGTCATGCAGCGAGTGCAACGCGTCATCCAGAAAATCGCGCCGCATGATTCCGTAGAGCGTTACCAAAGCCTGGGCGTTGACGTATTGCAGGCCGAGGCGAACATTATTTCGCCCTACGAAGTGGAGGTGGAAGGCAAAATCATCACCGCCAAAAATATCATTATCGCCACCGGTGCACGACCGATGGTTCCCACCATACCGGGCTTGGAAACAACCGATTATCTCACCTCGGACACGGTATGGAATCTGCGCGAACAACCCCGGCGCTTGCTGGTACTGGGGGGCGGCCCCATCGGCTGTGAACTGGCGCAATGTTTTCAGCGCCTGGGCAGTGAGGTCACGATCGTGCAACGCGGCCAACAGCTGTTGCCGCGCGAAGATGCGGACGTCGCGGAAATGGTCAAAACGCGCTTTCAACAAGAAGGCATACGAGTGTTAACCGACCATTCAGCGCAACGTGTCGAACAGTCGAACGGACAAACCGTATTGGTTTGCGAACATGACAGTACCGAAGTGCGCATCGAGTTTGATCAGTTATTAATTGCACTGGGACGCAAAGCCAATGTGCAGGGCTTCGGACTGGAGCAACTGGGAGTCAAGATTGAACCTCAGGGCACAATTACGGTGGATGATTTCCTGCGCACCAATTATCCGAATATTTACGTCTGCGGTGATGTCACCGGGCCCTATCAATTTACCCACGTCGCCGCGCACCAGGCCTGGTATGCCGCCGTGAATGCACTGTTCAGCCCGCTCAAACGTTTTCGCGTGGATTATTCCGTCATTCCCTGGGCGACCTTTACGGACCCGGAGGTCGCACGTGTGGGCCTAAATGAATTGGAGGCCAAAGAAAATAATATCGCCTTTGAAATCACCACATATGGCATTGATGATCTGGATCGCGCCATTGTCGATAGCGAAGCACACGGTCTGATCAAAGTGTTGACCGTACCAGGCAAAGACAAAATTCTGGGGGTGACCATCGTCGGCAGCCACGCCGGAGATTTGATTGCGGAATTTGTGTTGGCCATGAAACACGGCCTGGGCCTGAACAAAATCTTAGGCACCATTCATATTTATCCCACGATGGCCGAGGCCAACAAATATGTCGCCGGCAATTGGAAACGTCAGCATCAACCGGAAGCACTGTTGCGCTGGGTGGCGCGCTTTCACGCTTGGCGACGCGGCGGCAAATGAATCCTTTTTGGGAAACCATTCCGTTGACAGAAATGACTTCGACGCAATGGGAATCTCTGTGTGACGGTTGCGGAAAATGCTGTCTGCATAAACTGGAAGATGAAGACAGCGGCGAAGTGTACGTCTGCAATGTCGCCTGCCAACTGTTGAACATCGATAGCTGTCGCTGCCGTGACTATGTCAACCGCAAGCAAAAAGTGCCCGACTGCTTAATGCTTACCGCGGAGCGCATCGCAGAATTTCACTGGCTGCCCGAAACCTGCGCCTATCGGCTGTTAGCCGAGGGCAAGCCCTTGTTTGGGTGGCACCCGCTGATCAGTGGTGATGCGCAAACCGTGCACACCGCGGGCATCTCGGTACGAGGGCAAGTGGTGAACGAAGTGGACGCCGATGATCTCCAACACCACATCACGGATTGGGTTTTGTAGTTAGATATTCAAAGTGTCTACTTTCAGCCGTCATTCTGGCGCAGGCCAGAATCCAGGAATTGTCTCATTTCTCTGGATTTCAGCCTGCACCTGAATAATGGAAATCAACACGCCGTATTTTCTACGAACCCGTTTTATGCCCAAATCAAAATGTTTTAACTTTGTGCTGTAGCGCTTAAGGTAAGCTGGGCAAAAAGGAGACGCATCATGACTCAGCCGTTACCCGAAACAACGTCACCCGAAACAACGTCACCCGAACAAGCCAGCCGGGAAATACGCATCAACCCGATTGTGCCCAGCGAATCTGTACTTGTGGCGACCGCGGCGGGCTTACGGCCTAAAAAAGCAGAGCAACAAGGACCGCGCGATACCCGTTCACACGTGGACACTTGTCCATTCTGCTCGGGTAACGAACACATGATCCCGCCGGAGATTTCCACTTACCCTGCCAATGAATACTGGCAAATCCGCATTGTTGAAAACCTCTAGCCGGTGTTAGGCGACGATAACCCAACGCCCGACTTCTCGTTCGGTTTACAGCAAACCATTGATGGTTATGGTCGCCACGAAGTGATTATCGACCATCAGCAACATGGCATCATGCTGCATGAAATGAGCGAAACTCATCTGGCAATGTTGTTCAAGGTTTATCGTGATCGCATGCGCCATGCTTAACCAGAGTGATGAACGCTTACGCTACATATTGGTGTTCAAAAATTTTGGCCCTGCGGCAGGCGGCAGTATCCCGCATACCCACAGTCAGATTATTGCCATGCCGGTGGTGCCCGAGAACGTACAGGCTGAAGTATTAGGCAGTGCGTAATATTATGAAAAGCACCATCGCTGTATTTTCTGTTCACTAATTGATGAAGCACTGACTTTTGAAACGACAATTTATGATCGAGAATCCGGCGAGGTACGCCGTCGCCTGGATGTCGGCCAGTATGTCATCGAAAGAAATGAGCACTTTATCGCCATAAAACCCTTCGCCAGTCGCTATGAATGGGAAGTACATATTTTACCGATCCAGCATCAATCCGATTATCAAAACATTGCCGGGGATGACTTGATGGTGTTGGGCAAAATTGTTCGGCGTACGATGGCGCGATTAGATGCCGTGCTGGGCGGCGTGCAGTACAATTATTTTTTACACACTAAACCGCATCACGCTAAAGATTCCGTAAACAATAGCTACCATTGGCACCTGGAAATATGTCCGCGCACCAGCATTCCCACCGGCTTTGAACTCGGCGCCGGCCTTTGTGTTAACACCGTGAGCCCTGAAGTTGCACCCCAGCAACTGCGCGACATAAAACTCTAGACGAAACTATTCATTACGCGTACCGTCAATACGTGGATTGCATCTGTCAATCCGCAGTGGTTTTTGTACGGAATAAAAAATATTGGGCAATACCTAACCAATTGTTGCCGACTAAAAACCATAACAATGAATCGTGATAAAGCTCGTTATTACATTTATGTTTTAACGATAAATATTACACGGAGAGGGGGGTTAACATGTTTGAAGTTAAACGGCAGTTTAAGGCGCAAGTGTTAAGCGCAAGTTTATTGGTCGCAATATCCACTGGCGCAGCATTTGCCGATAAAAAATTGGCCGTCGATAAAGTAGAGGGTGATCTGTCGATCATGGTGCTGGGCTCGGGCGGGCCTGTGGCCACCGCCGAAGGCCGTGCCAGCGCGGGTTATCTTATCTTTACTGATGGCAAGCCGCGCATTCTGATGGACGTTGGTGGCGGCACTTACAAGAGCCTCGCGCAAAGTGGTGTCAATGTGAAGGCTCTCGATCTTATATTGCTCACGCATCTGCACGCGGATCACACCGGCGATCTCACACCGGTGATCAAAACCATTTATTTTCACAACGCAAGGGCAGGCACCCAACGTGATGCGCCCATTCACATCTGGGGGCCAGTCAGCAATATTGGTGGCTTCCCCGATACCACCGAATATGCAGACGGCCACTACGCCCTGCCAAATGGCACGGAACGCTACCTGAATGGTTTCACCGCTGTCATCAACGCCGGCACCTTCAACTACATAGCCCACGATCTGGACTCCGACTGGCAAGCCGGTATAGCGGAGACCGTATTGATGCAAGACGGCCTCAAAATAACCGCCATGCCGGTGAAACACGGCCCGGTACCTTCCGTCGCCTATCGCATCGAATACAAAGGCAAAACCATCGTCTATTCCGGTGACACCAATTCGGAAAGCTCGAACATGATCGCCATTGCCCAAGATGCCGACCTGCTGATTTACGATACCGCGATCATGGATACCCACCCCAACCCGGCCATGCTGCAACTCCACACGACACCCTCTCGCATGGGTGTAGTGGCCACTACCGCGATGGCAAAAAAACTGGTGTTATCACACATCACACCGAACACTGCGCCCAACCTGGATGACGTAAAAGAGCTGATACGCGCCCAGGGTTACCGGGGGAAAATCAAAGCCGCCAAAGACCTCAAGGTTTTTAATCTCGACGACTGACCTATTTGCGATGACATCTCGCAACAACATCTGTCGCGAAGGCCTGACACTCTGGTGTCGGGCCTTTTTTATGCTAACGTCATTAATGAACTCACCGCACTCATTTCACAAGGAGCAGATTCTATGGATGAAAAAAAGGTGTTTACTTTCACGGGTGAAAAAATCGACGTCCAATGGGACAGTCGCTTATGCATCCACATTGGCGAATGTAGTTACGCCAGCGGCGATCTGTTTGTCAGCAGGCGTGAGCCCTGGTGCCAGCCAGACCTGGTTTCGCAGGACAACACCATGGAGGTAGTATCACGCTGCCCTTCCGGCGCATTAAGTTACCAAGTGAAAGACGGCAGCACGACGGAAACGCCCGCCGCAAAAAACACTGTGCAGGTCGTCTACAACGGCCCGCTATATGTCCAGGGAGATCTGGACATCGCAGGTGCTGCGGATGACATGCCCGGATTAAAATACCGTGCCGCACTATGCCGATGCGGCTTGTCCAAAAACAAACCCTACTGTGACAACAGCCACGCGGACGGAAAATTTACAGACTTTGGTGCCGTCGGAGAACAGGGGGACGGCTTTCAACAGGCCGGTGGCAAACTTACCATTACCGCACTCAAAGATGGCCCACTGCTGCTGGCAGGCAACCTCACCATCATTGCCGCCAGTGGACGCCCTGCCTGGCGCGGCAATGAAACCGCCCTGTGTCGCTGCGGACAATCCAAAAACAAACCCTTTTGCGATGGCAGCCATTCAACGGCAGGATTTCAGGCTGAATGATTGGCTGGTGCATTCAAGGGAAATAATAACTCGGCAGCACTAACTCTACTTCCACTAACAACAATATTTAACAGTTCACGCCCATCGCATCCGTTCATTTTAACAGGACATTGTCAGCGCAGAACCTAAAGCATCCGGGCGCAGACATATATCATTCAAATCTTATCAGCGACTCTGTAATAGTAACAAATCAGTATTTTTCCTATGCGGCTTGGATTACAGGACATGTTAAGTTCTGTCCTGACGTACCGGTAAGCATAACCTCCAAGCAATGACAAAAGAAAAAAAGAAAAAAAGAAAAAAAGAAAAAAAGAAAAAAAGAAAAAAAGGAGAAAAGAAAAAAAGGAGAAAAGGAGAAAAGGAAAGTTGGAGGATTTATATAATGGTTCAGCAGAGTCCTAGCGAGTCTATATTTCTCACCCAACAAGTATTACATTTTTGCAATAAGCCAAGGAGATAATAACAAGGAGATAATAAAATGTGTACTGAATATCTAAACAACAACCCTAAAATTAATCGCAAGCAGATAAAGAAAAATATCGCCTACTCATTTCTAGGAGTGATGTTTTTTGTGTTCTGGAGCACTAATGCAACAGCAACGTTACTCACATATAACGGAGGTATAGCTGAAGAAGCCGCCTGGCAAACAGCCGCTGGAACCACAATCCTCGAAGACTTTGAAAGTTATGCGGTCGGATCACAGTTGTCTGAGTTACTATCTCTAGGCATTGGTTTCGATACATTAGCTGGCGGGGGCACACCCAACATATACAATCATCATGAGTGCTGCGTAACACCGTACGGTACTAAGCATCTAGGAAATTTTCCTAATGGTATAAATGCGATCAATCGGTGGGATGATATTTCAATGTATGTTTTGGGTGGTTTTGAAATTACCGCCCTCGGTTTTTGGAATGGGGATGGGCAAGCAGATACATTGGTAGCCTCCATTTACGATCTATCAAATAATCTTCTAGGAACCATTGGTGCTTTTAAGGGAACATTTTCTGGGTTTATTTCCGATGTGGCTATTTCACGTATTATATTTGATGGCAATACAGGTGATGGCTGGAATCACTTAGATGGATTGCAAACTAACGCCATGCGGGCGGCATCACCAATACCAATACCAGGCACAATCGCTCTTTTTTCAATAGGATTGCTTGGATTGATGATGAGAAAAATGAAAACTTGGAACAACGTTAGCAGGTATAGTTGAGCGAACAGAAACCTTTAATTCGATGAAATTAAACAGTCATTTCGCCTGAAAAAACTCGGAAATATAATATTTATACCAAACCATGCATTCAAACGGAGCCTGGAAACTGTTCCAGCTTAATGTAGTTTCAGATAGCAGCAACAAGACTCTGAATATTATAAAATAATTTAAAATCTAAGCTATCTTCGGCACTCAAATCGTCATATTGAATATTCTCACTCAAGACTGAGATGAGAACTACGGGGAGGTGTGCCACGCATTTTAATTATTCAGGCCTTCCTTTAAATAATCCTGTGCGGTATCAAGTTTAGAACCTGCATAGAATCTCTCAGTAAAATCGCTGCACACTGAAATTACCTACCTATTCAACACCAAGGTCCCCACCAACTGCTCAACCTCCGTCAATCCATGGCGTTCCAGGTATTGCACAATTCCGTCGTTAATTTTTTTACACACTAACGGGTCATAAAACAACGCAGTTCCTATTCCCACCGCCGAGGCACCAGCAATCATAAACTCAATAGCATCATTAGCGGTGCAAATTCCGCCTTGGCCAATGATGGGGATGCCGTGTCCCTTGCACACTTGATACACCTGATGGGTTTTTAACAAGGCAACGGGTTTGATCGCCGGGCCGGACAGGCCACCCTGATTGTTGCCAATGATCGGCCTGCGCGATTCCACGTCGATGACCATGCCCATCAATGTGTTAATCACCGCAAAACCGTCAGTACCCGCTTCAATACAACGTCGCGCATTTTCGGCGATGTCGGTTTGATTGGGTGAGAGTTTGGTGATTAACGGTTTATCCGTTTGTTTGCGACAGGCCTCAACCACCCGTGCCGACATGTCCGGGTCATTACCGAAAGCGACGCCGCCTTCCTTGACGTTGGGGCAAGAAATATTGATCTCCATGGCATCGATGTCGGAGTCATCAAACAAGCGGACCACTTCGGCGTATTCTTCCACGGTGGAGCCGGAGACGTTGGCGATAAAACGGGTTTCTTCAAAATCCAGCTTAGGCAGGATTTCATTGATCACATGTGCAGTGCCGGGATTCTGCAGACCGATGGCATTGATCATCCCCGCCGGGGTTTCGATCACCCGGTGCGGCTGATTACCCAAACGCGGTTCCAGGGTGGTGCCTTTGAGGCATACGGCACCCACATCGCGATTGGTAAAGCCTTTGACCCGTGTGTATTCTTCGCCGAAGCCGACACACCCGGACAGCAACACCAGGGGGGTGTCGAAGCGCATGCCGCAAAATTCGGATGCCAGCATGGATTTTTGTGGTTTGTGCACCATTAATTTATGACCCTGTTTTTACTTTTGGAGTTTGCTCGCAGCCTATGTTCCACGTCGTTTTGTTTCAACCCGAGATCCCGCCCAACACCGGTAACATCATCCGCCTCTGCGCCAATTGTGGCGCACAACTGCATTTGATTCGACCCCTGGGTTTTGAAATGTCGAATAAACAATTGCGCCGCGCCGGACTGGATTACCACGAATTTGCCGAGATACAGATTTACGATGACCTCGATGCCTTTGTCAACGCGATCAAACCCAAACGACTGCTCGCCTGTTCCACCAAGGGTCGGCAAAACTATACCGAGCTTCGCTACCAGGCGGGGGATGCCTTTTTATTCGGGCCGGAGACGCGCGGACTGCCAGCGGATATTCTGAATTCGTTGCCCAATGATCAACGGCTGCGCATTCCCATGCTGCCTGACAACCGCAGCTTGAATCTCTCTAATGCGACGGCGATTATTATTTATGAGGCGTGGCGACAGCTAGGGTTTGAGGGGGCGAGTTAGCGCCTGACTCGCCACTTAACTCAGTTCTGCTTTTTGATCCCGGTTCAACAGGGCCTGCACCGCTTCTTTCGGTTTACGCGTCTCGTAAAGCACCGCGTACACCTGGGCGGTAATGGGCATGTCGACACCCTGACTGAGCGCCAAGTCACGCACCTCACGCGCAGTTTGCACGCCCTCCACCACCTGATCGATGCTGGCCAAGGCCTCTTCGAGACGCAGGCCCTGGCCCAGCGCCAGCCCCAACCGACGATTGCGTGACTGGTCATCGGTGCAGGTCAGCACCAGATCGCCCAGACCGGCCAGCCCCATGAAAGTCTCGCGCTGACCACCCAAGGTTTCGCCCAGACGCATCATCTCCGCCAGACCACGGGTGATCAGCGCGGTGCGTGCATTGGCACCGAAGCCCAGGCCATCGGCAATACCGGCGGCGATGGCCAGTACATTTTTTACCGCGCCACCCACCTCAACGCCGATGACATCATCGCTGGTGTAGGCACGGAAAGTTTTGCTGTGCAGGCGCGCGGCCATGTCACGGGCAAACTGCGCATCGGTGGACGCCACCGTCACCGCCGTAGGCAAGCCTTCGGCCACTTCGCGTGCGAAAGTAGGGCCGGACACCACCGCGAGCGGCACGCCATCACCCAGCACTTCCCGCGCGACTTCGTGCAACAGCTTGCCGGAGCCGGATTCCAGCCCCTTGGTGGCCCATAACATACGGGCACTGCCTTTCAAAAAGGGTTGGAGCGCGATCAACACCGAACGAAAGGCGTGACTGGGCACCACCACCAGAATATCTTGCGCAACCTGCAAACTGGATTCGAGATCGTCGTTAATCGCAATATTGTCAGGCAACGGGATACTGGGCAGATAACGGCGATTGATACGTTCGGTAGCCAAGTCGGCCATTAATTCGGTATCGTGCCCCCACAGGGTCACCCATTTGTGAGTGCGGGCCAATTGAATCGCCAGTGCCGTTCCCCAGGAACCGGCACCGAGCACCACCATTGGCGCGTCAGACTGACTACTGACTGGGTTCATTGATTTGCATCCGTTGCATCAATCCATTCGTCTTTTTTCTGCGTCACTCTCGCGCGCATGCTTTAATGGACACGCTCATTCGTCTCGGCCGACTCAACCTGCTGTTGCTGTTGCTGTTGCTGATGCTGTGCCAGCAGGGCATCAAAATTAACCGGTGCCAGCAAAAACTGCGGGAAGCCACCCTTGCCGATGAGATCAGAGATTGCTTCACGGGCGTAAGGGAACAGGATATTCGGACAATAACTGCCTTGCATGTGAGTACGCTCGCCGTCATTAAATCCGCTCATAGTGAACACACCAGCTTGATGCACTTCCGCCAGATAAGCGGTTTTATCACCCAGTTTGGCGGTGACGGTGACCGTCAGCACGATCTCGTGCACATTGTCGCTCAGCAGTTTGCCAACCGTACTCAGTTCAACGTTGACGTCGGGCTTCCACTCTTCAGTGAAAATTTCGGGTGAATTCGGGGTCTCAAACGAAATGTCTTTGAGATAGACTTTTTGCAGGCCGAACTGTTGTTGCTGATTTTGGTCAGCCTTTTTCGCTTCGTTTTGTTCTTCGCTTTTTTCTGCGGCATCACCGCCGCTGGTTTCTTTCTCTGACATGAATTCGATTCCGATAAATTTAATGAGAAATTAAGTACGGGCTATTTGGCCTGTGATTCAACAAATGGGATTCTAACGGTTTACCAATACTGACGCACCCAAGCCAGTAATTGCGACAAATCCATCGCCCCCGACATGCGCGCCACTTCTTTGCCTTGTTTGAGCACCAGCAGAGTCGGAATGCTGCGAATATTCCATTCTGCGGACAAAGCTTGCTCCTGCTCGGAGTTAACCTTCACCAGACGTACCCTCGGCCCAAGCTGCTTGGCCGCTTCGGCAAACACTGGCGACATCATTTTGCAGGGACCGCACCAGGACGCCCAAAAATCGACGACCAGCGGCAGATCACTCTTGGCAAGATGGCGTTGGAAACGGGTGTGATTAAGGTCGAGAGGCTGGCCTGCAAACAAGGGTTTGTGACAAGCACCGCAGCGACCACCGGCGGTCAGCTTATCTTGCGGCACACGATTAATGCCATCGCAATGCGGGCAAACGATGTGCAGGGACTGACTCATGTCGGTGCCCGTTTAAAACTAGCCGGGAATTCCCAGCAAGGGATCAAGTTCATCATCCATATCCAGTTCAACGAGATCATCAAAACCGCCGATGTGTCGATCACCAATAAAAATCTGCGGCACGCTGTCCCGCTGGGCACGCTGCTCCATTTCTTCACGCATACCGACTTCTTTGTCGATGCGTATCTCAATAAATTCCACACCCTTTTTACCCAGCAAATTCTTGGCACCCGCGCAGTACCCGCAAAAAGCGGCGGTATACAGCACCACCTCCGGCAAAATCGATTCGTTTGTGTCGCTCATACCTTGGTACCTGTTTTTTCCTTGGGTTGCTGCTCTTGCGCATCGGCATCCTCCGCTGAATCGTTGGACAAACCCAACAAAGCATCCAGCTCACCTCGGTCTTCTAATGCGTACATATCATCGCAACCGCCAATATGCCGGTCACCGATAAAAATCTGCGGTACCGAAGTCCGCTCGGCACGCGCTTCCATTTCCTGACGCTTTTCTGGATGCGTGTCGATACGCACCTCGGTGAAGCCCACACCTTTCAATTCCAACAGATCGATCGCGCGTGTGCAGAAGGGACACGCGCGCGTGGTGTACACCAAAACCTGATGCTGATCCGTACCAGCCTCTCCGTTCACTTGCTCCGCTGAATCGACCGTCGAGTCTACCGTTGCGCTATCCTGTTTGCCCGAATCGTCTTGTTCATCCACGTCATCCTGTGCACTGCTGGACTCGACAGGTGCTGGTTTTGGCGGCTTGCCCACCTTGGTGGTCACGGGCAGGTTGGCGCGTTCCCAGGCCATCATCCCACCACCAAGATTATGCACATCGACAAAGCCCAGCTTTTTCAGCTTGCCCGCCGCCTGACCAGAACGTGCACCCGAACAACACACCATGATCACCGCACCAGCTTTGTAGGTCTGTAATTCAGAAATGCGATTATCCAAAACGCCCAAAGGAATATGCAAGGCGTTCATCATGTGCCCCTGCTGGTATTCCTTATCGGTGCGCACATCCACCACCAAGGCGTCTTTGTGGTTAATCAGCTGAATGGCTTCGGTGGGCATGAGCATACTCACCGCAGCCGAACCCAACCAGGTGCGCGCCAGTAAAAAGAGGATAATGGCCAAGGCGCCGAACAGCTCCCAATGGCCAACAATAAAAGTGCCTATTTGCATAATAATTTTCTTAACCTAGCCCAGTACCTATCCCAAGCATCTGTTCTGGAAGAGTCACCTGGAAAACCTGTGATGCCACAGCTCCGACCCGAACCCCGCGGGAAGGTTTCATCACGACACGGGTTGGATAAATTCTAGGCAATACACGCGAAAACCGTGCACGATAATGAGGTCATAGCAGAAAAGCAAGGCATAAAATCCACCTTGAAAATATCAGCGCAATCGCAAAGGCAGGGTCTGCTGCTAACTCGACGTACAAAAAACCTCGCGCATCATCCCTATCAGCTTTAAGGTGCGAGTATCACCGACCCGATAAAAGACGCGATTGGCGTCTTTACGCGACATCAAAATGCCTTTGTCACGCAAAATAGCCAAATGCTGGGAGATATTGCTTTGCGAAGTGCCTACCAAGGTCACAATGTCTTGCACACTGACTTCCTGATTTCCCAATGCACAAAGAATTTTGAGCCGCAAAGGATGCGACATGGCTTTAATGGAACGCGATGCACGTTCAATATCCTCGTCGCGGGTAATTAGATGTTCCATCATTCTTATACCTTATATATCGCCTTCACCGGGCAATTTTTTTAATGACTCCACGCTCTCCAAATAACGCCCTGTACTTTACAGGGTCTGAAAAGCAACCTTTCCTCAACTATACAGTATTCAATCATTTGAGCAATTAATAATATAATACTGAATATCGCCATCTTTCAGACGCCAACCCCTACTTTACTATTAAGCCACTAAACCTGTTAACGATGTCCAAGAGGACACTGATCACTCAAGGCACATTCCATAAACCTGAAAAATCGTTTAAAATAGGTCGTTTACACCAGCCCTTAAAGTCACCCGTTAGCCCACTACATTAAAGGGCCGCTACTCCGGGCTGCCCCTACAATTCTTGTTAAGAGTACACCCATACCTATGCCAAGCCCTCCCACACCCGTAATGACCATCATTCTCGATGGTTGGGGTTATCGCGAAGACACCGAATCCAACGCCATTGCCCACGCCAGCACCCCAACCTGGGACGCCTTGTGGGAAAAATATCCGCACACGCTGGTCAAAGGCTCGGGCCCGGAAGTCGGCCTGCCCAGCGGGCAAATGGGCAATTCTGAAGTGGGACACCTCAACCTGGGGGCCGGGCGCGTGGTGTACCAGGAATTTACCCGCGTCAGCCGCGCCATTCGCACGGGTTCCTTTTTCACCAATCAAACTCTCACCGATGCCGTCGATCAGGCCATCAAAACCGACCGTGCCGTACACATTCTCGGCCTGCTCTCCGATGGCGGCGTGCACAGCCACGAAGAACATCTTTGCGCGATGGTCAAGCTGGCGGTCGAACGCGGCGCCAAACACGTTTATCTGCACGCCTTTCTGGATGGTCGCGACACCCCGCCCAAAAGTGCAGAGGCCTACATTCGCTCAATGCAGGAAACCTTCGACAATCTCGGCGGCGGTCGTTTCGCCTCCATCATTGGCCGCTATTACGCCATGGATCGTGACCACCGCTGGCCGCGCGTGCAAGCCGCGTACGATTTGATCACCCAGGGCCAGTGTGAATTTGAGGCCTTCGATGCGCAATCCGCATTGGCGGCCGCCTACGACCGCGGTGAATCTGATGAGTTTGTGCAAGCCACACGGGTGGTACCGCCCGGCAAAACCCCTGTGGAATTACGCGACGGCGACGTGCTGGTGTTCATGAACTACCGCTCGGACCGAGCCCGTCAGATCACCCGATCCTTTATCGAACCCGATTTCGATGACTTCAAACGCGGTGTCACCCCTCAATTGGGAACCTTCGTTAGCCTCACGGAATACAGCGCCAACTTTGATGTGCCGGTGGCCTTCCCACCGGATCGGCTTAGCCACGTATTCGGCGAATACGTGGCCAATCTGGGGCTGCGCCAACTGCGCATTGCCGAAACCGAAAAATACGCCCACGTGACCTTTTTCTTCAATGGCGGACGCGAGGAGCCCTTCGACGGCGAAGACCGCATTCTGGTGCCATCACCGGATGTCGCCACCTACGATCTGCAACCGGAGATGAGCGCCCCGGAGCTCACCGACAAACTGGTGGAGGCGATCCTCAGCAAAAAATACGACACTATCATTTGCAACTACGCCAATCCGGACATGGTCGGCCACACCGGCAACTTTGAAGCCACGATCAAAGCCATTGAGGCGCTGGACGCCTGCCTGGCTCGGGTGGTCGCCGCACTGGAAAGCGTGGGTGGCGAGGCGTTGATCACCGCCGATCACGGCAACGCCGAGCAACTGTACGACCATAACACCGGCCAGGCGCACACCGCGCACACCATCAACCCGGTGCCACTGATCTACGTGGGCCGTCCCGGCACGCTGGCCGAGACCGGCTCGCTCTGTGATATCGCCCCCACCATGCTGACTCTGATGGGCCTCGATGTTCCCGAAGAAATGGGTGGCCACTGCCTGGTCAGCCTGACCACCGAAGCCGCGGAGGGAGATGACGTCGCTTAAACTTGCTACCTTCGCCTGGCGACACCGCTTCGCGCAGGCGCGCTTCACCCTGCTGCTGGTCGGGCTTTGTGGCGTCTGGCCAACGTTTGTGTTCGCCGATATTTCTTCTGCTCCGAGCAACAGCAAGCTCGAACAACTACGTCAACAGATCCAGTCCCTGCGCCACGAACTGGACTCCGACCAACAACGCAAACACGGCCTGCAATCCCAGCTCCGAAACACCGAACGCCACATCGGCAAGGTCGTGGCCCTGCTCAAACGCCTCAAACGCCAGCTGCGAAAACAGCACCGCGAACTCAAAAAACTACGCACGCGTCGCAGCGCCCTGCAATCCCGTTTACAGACCCAGCGGGTATCACTGGCCCGGCAGATTCGCTCGGCCTACAGCATCGGCCAGCAGGAGTACCTAAAAATCCTGCTCAACCAGCAGAATCCCGCGGCTGTCAGTCGCACCCTCACCTATTATGATTATTTCAATCAAGCCCGGCTGACGCGCATTCAAAGCATCGACACCAGCCTCACCAAGCTGCACACACTCGAAGAAAAAATTCAGACCAAGACCCAAACGCTCACGCAAAACCAACACGAGCAATCTGCAGAAAAGGCCCAACTGGAAACCACCCGAGACCGACGCGCCACGGTGCTCGCCAAACTTCAGCAGCAAATTTCCGCCAAGGGGCAACGTTTGTCTCTGCTCCAAGATGACAAACGCCGTTTGCAACGACTGCTGGACAGTCTTGCCACCGCCCCTCGGGACGAACCACTGCCTCCGACCGAAGACGGACTCGCCACCGAGGGCGCCGAATATAAGCCCTTCGCGGCATTACGCGGCCGTCTCAACTGGCCCTCACGGGGCAAAATCATCACCCGTTACGGCAGCACCCGCAAGATCGGCAAGCTCAAATGGCAGGGGGTCACCATCAAGGCACCGGAAGGTACCGAGGTGCGCGCCATTTCCCACGGACGAATCGCCTTTTCCGACTGGTTGCGCGGATTCGGCCTGCTCACCATCATTGACCACGGTGACGGTTACATGAGCCTGTACGGCGGCAACCAAAGCTTATTTAAAGAAGTGGGCGACTGGGTCGCCGCCGGCGAGGTGATTGCCAACGTCGGCAATAGTGGCGGACGCGCAACTTCTTCGCTGTATTTTGAAATCCGTCACAAGGGAAAACCCACCAACCCCCTCAAGTGGTGCCGTAATAAGCCGAAACAGATAAGGAAGTCTTAATTTTAAGCTTAGATTCGGATCAATGAAAATGCTGATTTATTCACAAGTTAGGCAGAGTCCTGCATAATAAACCGAAGACTTTCACAGACGTTACACTAATCCAATTTATTACCCATATTTGGGCCTCTTGTTTTGAGCCCCCGGAGCTATCCATGAAATCGAATACCCGCACGCTGCTCGTGCTCCTGACCGGCGTGACCCTCGGCCTTGGGCTGGCAATAGGCCAAGGCGTCTTTGCCGAAAAAGACCGCGACAAAATTGTCGACAAGCTCGGTCTGCCCCTGGATGAACTGCGCAGCTTCACCGAAGTATTCGCCCGCATCAAGAAAGACTACGTGGAAGAAGTCAGCGACAAAACACTGCTGGAAAATGCCATTCGTGGCATGCTCTCCGGTCTCGATCCTCACTCCAGTTACCTCGACCCGGAAAATTTCAAAGAACTGCAAGTCGGCACCAGCGGTGAATTTGGTGGCCTCGGCATTGAAGTCGGCATGGAAGACGGCTTCGTCAAAGTCATCTCCCCCATCGACGACACCCCCGCCATGCATGCCGGAGTGAAGGCCGGCGACCTGGTGATCCGTCTGGATGAAACACCCGTGAAGGGGCTGACCCTGCATCAAGCAGTAAAAATCATGCGTGGCAAAGTCGGCACCGACATCGTGCTCACCATCATCCGCGAGGGCGCACAAAAACCCCTGAAGATCACCATTACCCGTGACATCATCAAAGTGAAAAGTGTGCGTTCCCGCAGCCTTGGAGACGGCTTTGGTTATGTCCGCATTTCCCAGTTCCAGTCTCGCACCGGCGAAAACCTGGCAGAAGCCATCGAAGCATTGAAAAAAGAAAATGACGGCACGCTCAAAGGCATGGTTCTGGACCTGCGCAATAACCCCGGCGGCGTGTTAAACGCAGCAGTTGAGGTCAGCGACGCCTTCCTCGACACCGGACTGATCGTTTACACCGAAGGTCGCATCGCCGATTCCGCAATGAAATTTAACGCCACGCCGCGTCGCCTGTTAGATGGCGCACCGCTGGTGGTGCTGGTCAACGGCGGTTCCGCCTCCGCGTCTGAAATCGTCGCCGGCGCGCTACAGGATCACAGACGTGCGGTGATCATCGGCACCCGCACCTTTGGCAAGGGTTCAGTGCAGACCATCCTGCCGCTCAACGGCAAGACCGCGCTCAAACTCACCACGGCGCGTTACTTCACGCCTTCCGGTCGGTCAATTCAAGCAGAAGGCATCACCCCCGATATCGTGCTGGAGCCCGTCAAAATCACCAAACTGGAAGGCTTGGGCGAACGCGTCAAGGAAGCGGATCTTGCTGGTCACCTGGAAAATGGTAATAGCCAGAAAAAGAACAGCAAAAAGAAAAAGGACGAAGAAAAACGATCCTTGGCACAAACGGATTATCAATTGTACGAGGCGTTGAACATTCTCAAAGGCTTGGAAATTCTTAAAGGGCGCTAATACCTGAACCCGATGCACACAGGCATGATAGAAAACAAACGAAATCTATCACGTCTGCGGCGGCGTGTTGGATACCTGCTGTTGCTACTGGCATCCACATTCACGCTGGCCGGCTTCTCTGCTGCGGCCCCACAAGATAAGACAACACCGAAGACATTCGACAACGATCGGCAACCCACCATTGCCATCATCATCGATGACCTCGGCTACCTCAAGCAACGCGACACCCGTGCAGTGCGCCTGCCGGGGCCGGTGACTCTGGCCTTTCTGCCACAAACACCCCACGCCCGCACTTTGGCGCAGCTAGCCCATCAACTCAACAAAGAAGTCATGCTGCACCTGCCCATGGAATCGATGCATGGCCTGAAATTAGGGCCTGGCGGTTTGACCCTGGATATG
The DNA here is from genome assembly GCA_964401355.1 of uncultured Ectothiorhodospiraceae bacterium. GTDB lineage: Bacteria > Pseudomonadota > Gammaproteobacteria > SZUA-152 > SZUA-152 > SZUA-152. The sequence goes on from CAYNYJ010000017.1 coordinate 31,324, forward strand.
ACAGCCACTCAATTTACACAACAACTCAAGTTAGACCTAGCCTCAATTCCTCACGTTGCCGGAGTCAACAACCACATGGGTAGCCTACTCACCCAACACCCCGGTCACATGCAGTGGCTCATGCAGGAACTGCGTAAACACAATGGCCTCTATTTTGTCGACAGCTTCACCACCAAAACCAGCATCGCCCAACAACTCGCCAATGAAAACTGGATACCCAATCTGCGGCGCGACGTATTTCTTGACCACGACCGTAATCTTGATGCCATCCGTTTCCATTTTCGGCGCCTGATCAAAATGGCAAAAAAGAATGGCTCGGCCCTGGCCATCGGTCACCCTTTTCCGGAAACCATGATGGTATTAGAACAGGAATTACCTAAACTCAAAGCACAAGGCATCACCTTGTTACCGGTGTCACAATTGGTTCGGCAAACATTAGAGGAGTCAACATCATGGCAAGCGTACTGGTCCCGCTAGCGCAAAGTTGCGAAGAACTAGAAGCCGTCACCATCATTGATTTATTGCGGCGCGCGGAGATCGAGGTCACCACCGCCGGGCTGGATGAGCAACCGGTACGCGCCAGCCGCGGCGTCGTACTGATTCCCGACACCACACTGGATGAAGCACTGAAAAAAGAATATGACATGGTGGTGCTACCGGGCGGACTGCCCGGTGCCGATTACCTGAACAAAGACCCCCGCATTCAGACTTTACTCAAAAAAATGGCGAACGACGACAAATTCACCGCAGCCATTTGTGCTGCACCCAAAGTCTTGGCCAGCGCCGGCCTGCTTAATGGCAAACGCGCCACCGCCTATCCCGGCACCCTGGAAAAACTCACACTCAACAGCACCACAATAACGACCGACGCGATTATCAAAGACGACAAAGTCATTACCTCTCGCGGCCCCGGCACCGCCATGGATTTCGCCTTGTACCTGATTGAAAATTTGGTGGGTGAAGAAAAACGTGCCGAAATAGAAAAGGGTTTGGTACGATAGCAAACCGCTGATCGATACCGTCAAAACACATTCATACTAGCTCTACTGCGAACGGCAACAGTAGATAAAACCTCTCGCAATGGCACTGTTATGAACTGGCACAGAATTATTCAATGCCATATTTCTGATGCCTTTAATATAGCCCTATGTACACTGACTAAATATTCTCTCAGCCGTGATGAAATCTTCTTTTGTATCAATTTCTGTCCACTTAAGTCCTGAAATATCCAAGGCATAAAAAGGGACGTTTTTATCAATTAACCGCTCATATGCGGCTTCGTAATACTCTTGATGGTTTTGTTTATCCTCCATCATTATTTCTAACTCCGCAAATAAAAGGTTTGCTGTCTCACCGCTAATTTTTTCAATGCCTATTGATTCGCCGACAGCATCCTTGGGGTTAACCGTTTTACTGGCTTTAATGACCCGATTTTGATCTCCAACTATGACTTTGATTTCCTCAGCATCGAGATTTATGTTTTTGTCGATGCAAAGACAATTTGAATAATCACAATCAATAAGCCGCTTGAGTATCTCTTTATCAAATACCACATCCGCATCAAACTTGATAAAAACAGATTCATCAATCAAGTTCTTGGCTAACATAAGAGAAAACCCGGTATTAGTTTCCGCATAACGTTCGTTGGTCACAAAATGAGTCTTTAAATCAGGAAAGTTTGTTTTCACAAAATCTTTTATTTGATCTTGCAGATACCCAAGTATAAATACAACTTCATTAATGCCACAATCTTGAAGATGCGACAGCATCATTTCCAGAATAGTTTTTCCATCAACTTTTAGCAAGCTCTTGGGGCAGTTGTCGGTTAGCGGCCTAATTCTGGAACCTACCCCTGCGGCTAATATAATCGCTTTCATATAATGCTCTATTGCCTTATTTTCTCATGGGATCAAGAAGCTGATCAGTGGCTTTGTGTGTCTGGTAGCCTCTTTCAAATAATCTCCAGGAAGCGATTAACAGCTGGCTAATTGCCAACACCCATAAAACCAGTTCAATTTGATCAAACACTGCGCCGATGCTGGTGAATACAACAAACTCTGCCTCATCAACCCAGAAAATACTCCGGTGCTTTAGCCAAAATAACTTTATTTTCCCTGAAAAACTGCCGGATAGTTTTTCATATTCCGCATGTTTTAACCGATATAATTCTTGTCTTCTTTCTTTGCATTTAACTAAATACTGGGTATCGCGATTAAATTGGCTGAAGATAGTTTCAAGCTTTAGGTAATACCTGAAGTTAAAGAAAAAACAGGCCGTAAACCCCAGAAATATGTAAGTCACATCGCCTGTTGTCTGATAGGCACCATAAGCAAGGCAGATTGTAATAATGTATATCTTTAAGACATCAACAACCTTATCCAGGTAGTTGCCAATTTCAGAAGATAAATTTTTGGTTCGCGCCAACTGTCCATCCAGGCAATCGCCGATATAGGCAATGGGCAAAAGAATGGCGGTGTAGAGCAGATGGTTTGGCACATCAATAAAAATAAACAAACATCCCAACACATACAAAAAGAAAGAAAATAGTGTGACGATATTGGGTGTAATCCACTTAATCTTTAAAACAAATGGCAACAGCTTATTCGCTATTGACGGAAAAAATAAATCGGCCCAATTACTGTAATAAGGTGGTTCGATCACATTTTTTTGTGTCGAATTTGTATCGCTCATACTGTTGCTTCATCCCAAAAATTTTTCAATGGAGTATTCTGCTAAAAACAGACTGACTTTTAATTCATACTCAACTTGCTGCCATCAGGGTTTCGTTCTTAGTATTGGCATAAACAACCATCGCTTTCCGACTTTTGGCTAGGGGAATGCGTTTCACCTTAACACTCTCAAAACTTTGCAATACGTTATCCAGCGTACCCAAAAAGAACCGAATGTCGGCATAATCTATTTCACCGATATTACCAACCTGGAATACTTTATTTTTAAAGCAGCCTTTACCTTCATAAATAATGATCGATTTGTCACGTAATCTTTGACGCAGAATAGCCACATCAATATGAGAAGGTATATGAACTGTCGTTAAAACAGAGCACATATTCTCTTCACTAATCAGAAACCTCAAGCCCAAATTCGACATGCCACGCCTTAAAATATTTGCCTTGTCTTTAAGTTCTGCATAGTGGTTAGAAACTCCGTTGTTGAGTATGTTGTCCAGCGCTTGTTCCAGGGCATAAAACAAATGGACTGCCGGGGTATTCGGCGTCTGCGAAAGCTCCTTAATAAAGGTGTAAAACTTAAACAAATTTAGATATGTGGTCTTAGCGGGAATATCTTTTAACCTTTCGAACTCTTCTGTTTTCCCAACCACAAATGACAACCCGGAGTACGAGCAAATCGCCTTTGAACTCGAACTTGAACAAAATGAAATATGGCATTTTTCCATATCGATCACTTCTGCACCAGCACTGCTCACACAATCCACAACGAACATCGCTCCACTAGCCTTGGACAGCGCACCAATCTTTTCTAATCGGTTCAGCATTCCCGAACTCGTTTCATGATGGACCATCGCCACCACATCAATTTTATGCTTTTCCAAATAAGCTTCTATTTTTACTAGGTCAAAGCCTTCACCCCAGGCCGATGCCAGCAGAAAAGTGTTTTTATTATAAATTTTAGAAATATTGTACAACCGCTCACCAAACTCACCATTGGATAATATAAGAATATTTTTATCTCCAACGACGGATGAAAGAATCGATTCGTTTGCCGCTGTTCCAGAACCGGTAATCACTACTGCCCTATAATCGGCACTATTTTTTATTTCAAAAAGTTTCAGTAATTTATTCTCGATACTTTGTAATAAATAATCAAAATCAGCTTCTCGATGACAAATATCTTCTTTACAAATGGCCATGCGAACATTTTCTGCCACATTTACCGGGCCTGGTGTAAATAATAAATATTTGTTCATCTTAGTTTATTGCTCCAAATAACTTTAATTTTTCAATGGTTTGGCTAAATCATCTGTCGAATTGTACTTTTGTTTATGGTTATTGCATCTCTCGGTAATATTCCTGTCGTGTTGAACGTTTAGATTTATTCCATAAGTAAAAATTTCGAAAAATATATGCCGCACCAGTGCTCGACTACACCCGGTCTGCGGTCATTTTTCAGCTTAATCGCGCGTTTTTCTCACCGCATACCCACATTTGCTCATCCATGCTTGTGGTTGAGGCAACAATATTTCCGTATTGCCCACTTATTATCGTAACTTTGGTTACGATAAGTTTCGCCAACACATGAAATCAATACGCTATCGAAACGCAACCCTGGGGAGCCAGAGCCTCTCCATCACGCGCCGACCAGTAAAATTTTCTACTGTGGAGCATCCGGAAATACAACAATTCATCACGAATGAATACTTATCGCCTTCCTTCAGCACTTTTAAAAAAGTTGGGAAATCAAGCGCTCAAAGGAGGGAAGGGGGAGCAACAAGACATACTAATAGATAATAGCCCTCTTTTCAAGACACGCTCACAACAATGATCGAATCCGCCCATAATCTGGCGAATTCAACACTCGTGAAAACCCTCATCAGGAATGATTTGATATATCCGTTGGCCTCGGGGCCGCTCAATGATTACTGTAAATGCCTATTTTGGGTGGCTGCAGGCATATATTGGCAAACGCCTAAAGAACAGCTTCCCAGAAAACCAAAATATGTTGCTGAAAAGCAATCCCTTAGCAATTAATCGATAGTGCTACCACACACCTCAGGCATTTTCATTCTCGGACCCAGCAGACAAACTCACCACCCGTTTATCGTCCAGTCGATATTCTTGTTTATTGTCTACCCGTTGACCCCACGGGCTTTCAGCTGCCCCGGAACCCGGGCGATTAAATGCCAGATAACACGCAGTGAGTTGCAGATTTTCGTTCTCTGCATCGCTAGCATTGCCGTAAAGCCGATCCCCCACTACCGGAAAGCCTGCTTGCGCCAGGTGCCGGCGTATTTGATGTTTGCGGCCGCTCTCGATGCGCACTTCCAGCAATGAACGATCTTGCGTTGCATCGTATTCCAGCCACATGGCGTGACTGATCGCGGCTCGTTCATCGATGTCCTGCGACATAGAGAGGGGCTCTGGGGTGTGCGGGAACTGGCCCTGTACCACCACACGATAGCGTTTCTCGATTTCACGTTTGGCGAACATGCGGGAAAATTCGACTGCGGTGGATTTTTTGTGGGCAATAATCATCAAGCCTGTCGCGGCACGATCCAAGCGATGCACCGAAAATGCCGGACGTTGCGGTTCCAGATGCATTTCCACCCAACGACAAATAGTACAGTGATCACTCCACTTTGAACCCTGCGAACGCAGGCCGTAAGGTTTATACCACACGCTGTATGCGCCTTCATCGGCAAACAATTCTGGAGCGGGTGGCTGCTCTGCGAGAATTTTTTCATGATAATACAAATGCAAGATGTCACCTGGCTGTAAAATTTTTTTGGCACGACGCAAGCGCTGTGTCTTTTTGCCCGCAACCGATTTTTCAACAGCAGGAGTTTCTTCGTCGAAAGCTTCTTCGCCGAGATTTTCCTCACCGGCATTTACATCCGCCCGTTTTTCTCCCGCCGCCGCAGGCGTCACCCACACAGCACCCTTTTTCATGGCGTGCTTCACACATTGTTTTGACAGACCCGTCGCCTCCGCAAGTACATCCACCGCGAGGCGCGATGCTTCGTCAATTACAATATGTTTTTCGAAATTCAAACCCGTTTGTTCCACGGCCACCTTGCCTGCCAGAGAGCTGTCAATGAATGAGACCGCACAGTGTAACCGAAAGCCTGGCGAAGCACTCTTGCACCTTTTTAGTTCATGGCTTGCCGCAGCCAAGCCGCCTGATTTTTTACCCCCATCACTTCTGTTTGGCTGGATTCGAAACCAGGGGTGCATCGAGGCAAGACAGGCCAAGCGTTCCGCCGTGCTGTGATGTTCATTGTCCGTCGCTTCACTGACCATGATATTACCCAGCACCCAACGAAAACTATCTGCCACCAGCACTACCGGAAGGGTGCAGGCAACGCAGTTAAAACATGACCAGTATCGCCAGACTGACCGCGGTAGCTCTGGCCAAGGGCAAACTGGGAATCCGTTGGACACAGCTGATGCCGATGACCACGGACACCCGATACCTGCCTACGAAGGCCCAATACTGGACAACTTTCCCAACGGGACCGCAAATAACAACACCGTCGAGGCTCCAATGGAAGCCACTATCAGGAAGGCGTCACGGCCTCCTCAGACTGAGCTGGTTGGCCAGGGCCACCAGTCCTACGGCACAGTCCAGGGAAGATTATTCGTCCCGGCATGGTGCCATCAACGAGAGCATGCCATTTTCCGACGGGTTAATGCGGAATAAATAGCAATACTGAAGGAAACAATGGGAACACACATCCACAAACAGCAGAGTATCTTCACAGAACCCACCGCCCAACGATTCGAAACATTGGGTGCCGGGTGCTTTGTAGAAATGGCCGGTGACCATCCGCGCACGATAAGTGGAAACTACGGGTACAGTGAACGATGAATTTATTGGCATTGCCCATCCCGCGCTGTCGACGAATAACGCCGAAGGCCGAATCGTTGCCAAAAACCTACGCCTGCGCAAAGAACAAATAATCGCGTTGGGCGGTACTGCTTTTGTTGAACAGTGATCGATATTACCCAGGAAGATCCGCAAACCCGTTTAATCAACATCCAGCCCGAGGGAGTATTATTTGCGACGAGATTCGTAGATCCGATGAAACCCGCTGACCGAAAATCCATTCATGCGTTTCTCGCCCACCAATATAATCGGCACCCCTCGTCCCTTCAGACGGACATAATCCTGCTTGCCCTTATGTGTCGTTTCGATGTCATATTCCCGAAAAGGAATTTTTTGCGCGCGAAAATATTGTCGCGCACGTTTACAAACACCGCACCACACCGCGCTGTACATCACCACGCTATTGCGGCCTGGCGAGGTGCTTTTAAAAGCCGTGAAGGGTTTAACCGTGACGCCTTCATAACTATTAATATCGACTTCAATCCGCTTTGCAGCACTGCGAGGCGGCGGTCTATCACCAAACTGGATATTCCCGTGGCTATCGACCCAACGGTAAATTTCTGCCGTCGCCAGGGTGGGCAGCATGAAAAAAAGACCGCACAGCAGACTCAATCGAAATCTCATGGCAATGTCATACTGCGCCATAATATTTCACAACAGTCTTAGCTCCCGTGCCTTGGCCATGAGAAGATCAACACAAAACCCGCCAAGCCTCCCATCAACCAGGTCAGCAAAGGGACGTTCCGCAACATACTGGTCGTCGTAGGATCCGCATAAACATAAACAATGGTGGCACTGATCAGCAACCCCGAGCCGACAATGGCGCGGAACAACCGGCGATTGGCGCGACGAATTTCCCCGCAGACCTCCTTGAGTTGTTTTACCGCTGCACCGCCTTCACCCTTTGAGGACTTGCTGCCTCCCTCATCCGTCGCCTGGCTTAACCACTGATGCAGCAAGGCGGGAATCTCTGGCAATTTTTCACTCCATTCCGGCGCATTGCGACGAATCGAACGGAGGATGGAACGCACCCCCATTTGCTCATCCATCCAGCGTTCAAGATAAGGTTTGGCGGTTTGCCACAGATCCAGTTCAGGATACAACTGCCGACCCAGACCTTCGATATTCAATAAGGTCTTTTGCAACAGCACCAACTGCGGTTGCACTTCCATATTAAAGCGACTTGCCGTCTGAAACAGGCGTAACAACAGATAGCCAAAAGAAATATCCTTCAGCGGTCGTTCAAAAATCGGTTCACACACGGTACGAATCGCCGCCTCAAATTCTTCGACCCGGGTATCTTCCGGCACCCAGCCCGACTCCACATGCAGCTCCGCCACCTTGCGATAGTCACGCTGAAAGAAAGCCAGAAAATTACCCGCCAGATAATGCTGATCATCCCGACTCAGGGTACCCATGATGCCGAAATCCACCGCTACGTAACGACCGCTAGGCTCGACAAAAATATTGCCAGGATGC
>CAYNYJ010000017.1:39401-49129 GCA_964401355.1 uncultured Ectothiorhodospiraceae bacterium
AAAAAAATTATCGCGAAACACCTGGGTAAAAAATATCTCCACCCCATGTTCGGAGAGTTCTTTGAGATCGACACCCGCGGCCTTCAGAGCCTCAATGTCGCTCACCTGAATGCCACGGATACGTTCCATCACCATCACATCACGTCGCGTCAGTGGCCAATGAACTTCCGGCACGTACAGCAATTCCGAACCGGAAAAATTACGACGCAACATAGAGGCCGAACTGGCCTCACGCATCAAATCCAGCTCATCAAGAATGGTTTTTTCAAACTCTGCGACCACTTCGCGCGGCCGCAGGCGTCGGCCATTCGGCCAGAAACGCGCGGCCAAATCAGCGAGGGCATACAACAGATCAAGATCGTGGCGAATGGTTTTCAAAATGTTGGGCCGCACCACTTTTACAATCACTTCACGGCCATCATGCAAGGTCGCCGTGTGCACCTGTGCGATGGAGGCTGAGGCTAGCGGTTGTTCATCAAATTCTGCAAATAGCTCAGTAACCGGTTCGCCCAAACTTTTTTCGATAATCGCGCGCGCCTGGCTACCGGGAAACGCAGGCACATTGTCCTGCAACTGCGCCAGTTCAACCGCAATGTCATCGGGCAACAAATCGCGCCGAGTCGACAGTATTTGGCCAAATTTGATAAAGATGGGGCCGAGGTCTTCGAGGCTACGACGAATGCGTACGCCGCGCGGCAACGATTCACGCCGAAACCAGCGCCAGGGTGAGAGGTACTGCAGAAAGCGCACCGGCCGAAGCAGATGGGTCGCGAGGATCACTTCATCCAGCCCGTGGCGACCTAAAACATTATTGATATGGATGATGCGTAATGCCTGACGAAACCCGATCACTCAACTTCTCCGGTTTGTGAAGGTGGCGATTCAGGACGCGATTGCAAACGTTTTTCCAATCGTTCTTGTAAACGCTCTTGTAAACGTAAGATCCGCGCCTCCATGCGATCCACATCCGCACGCGTCACGTCCACCTGCGATAAATAATGCTCAACCTCATCCCGGTTGGGCAGGGTTTCGCTTTCTTCCTGTAAATATTCCGCAACATCCAGGCCCAGCGTGTGGGTGGTCTGCCGCCCCCAGGCCAGGGCATCACGCACCAGGTTACCGACCTTGTGCGCGACCAGGTCACCGGTAACATGCGACAGATGTTCCTCCCAGTCGATGTCGAGCCCATCGAGGATCTCACTAAATTCCTGACCCAATTCCATGTCACCACTGATTTCCACATCCCCGGCGAACAACGCATCACCGGCATGTTTTGCCAGCCCCATGCGCACCAAAGCCAGCGGTGTGCCACGCAATAACGTATCCGCCTCACCTTCAAAACGGCCATAAACCGTCAACTTTCCAGACTCGGGAATGAGGTACAAGCGCATATCCAGTCCACGAAATTCAATCGCAATCACCTTGCCCTGCAAACCTGCCAAACGCGCCACCGTATCTTCATCCAATTGCAGGACACGATTCAACGCCACCTCGATGGCAGCCGTCACCGCGGTGGGTAAATGATTCACCGCAACTCACCCATTAATTGCTCCAGACTTTTTCGGGACTCGTCATCGACTTCGATCTCGGCTTGAAACAACACCACAGTATTAGCGATTTTGTCGTGAAAACCCTGTTTGCGAGCATCGTGCGCCACCCACAAAAACCCCAGCATCAATGGCAAAATCGATGCAAGGTAAGCAACACAGCGCAGCACCGCCTGCGGTTGACTCATCGGCATCAGACTATCGGCATCGACAACCTGACACTCCAACAATAATTTACCTGGCGTGCCGAGAAATTTTAACCACAGTCCAACGATAATAAGAAACACTATGGCGGTGCGCGTCAGACCTTCCAGGGTCATCAAGTCTGCACTCATAAATGCGGGGCCCAGTAACAACCCCATCACCACCATAAAAATAACACTGTCGACCAGGCTCGCCGCGATGCGTCGCCAGAAACCGGCATACTGTGGTGACGAATTCGACAATTGCAAACTCACAATGTATTTCTCATCACGTGTTTCTCACAGCTTAAAGCCCCGATGCAGGGCAACAATGCCACCCGCGAGATTAAAATATTCACAGCGTTCCAGTTCGGCCTCTTGCATCATCGCCTTTAACTCATCCTGACCGGGGTGCATGCGAATAGACTCGGCGAGATACCGATAACTCGCATCATCCCCGGCGACCAGCTTACCCATCAAGGGCAACAGCTTGAATGAATAAGTATCGTAGACCGGCCCCAGACCCGGCATCACCGGTTTGGAAAATTCCAGCACCAGCAATCGACCGCCCGGCTTCAGCACCCGCCGCATGGAACGCAAAGCAGCATCCTTGTCGGTGACATTGCGCAGCCCAAATGCAATGGTGGTGCAATCAAAATAATTGTCGGGGAAAGGCAGACATTCGGCATTGGCTTGCACATATTCCATGTTAGACAACACACCACGATCGATCAGCCGTTCGCGCCCCACTCTCAACATGGATTCATTGATGTCTGCCAGTACCACTTCACCGCTGTCACCCACCAGGACCGAAAATTTTGCCGCCAGATCACCGGTACCGCCGGCAATGTCCAACACTCTCTGACCGGCACGCACCCCACTCATTTCGATGGTGAAGCGTTTCCACAGACGATGCACACCTATGGACATCAAGTCATTCATGAAATCATAACGGTCGGCAACGGAATGAAACACACCGGCAACCTTGCCCGCCTTTACTTCGGCACGCACCTGTTCGTAACCAAAGTGGGTGGTGTCGTCACCATTATCGTGACCATTGCCGCCAACATTTTTAGCAGCAGTATTTTCGGCTGTCTTCGTCATTTAACGTTTACCATTCACTCTGCTTTTCAACAAATTCAGGCCTTGCGCTTATGCCCCGCTTTTTCCAGCTTGTTTAGATACTCGGCCCACAGCTCAGTTTTATCGCGGCCCAGCGCATACAGCGTATCCCAGGAATAAATGCCGGTATTGTGGCCGTCATCAAACTCCAGTTGGATCGCGTAATTACCGACCGGTTCGATGCCGGCAATATTCACCTTCTCTTTGCCCACTTGCAGCACACCTTGACCCGGGCCATGCCCCTGTACTTCCGCAGAGGGTGAGTAGACGCGTAAATATTCGCAGGAATATTCAAACGTTTTTCCATCATCGAAACTGATTTCCAGCATGCGCGAAGCCTGATGCAAATTAATGTCTTTCGGTCTGGGTGCTACGGTCATCATAATTCTCCACTCATCTTTCTTTGGCAACGCTAAAATTTCTTTTTCGTCATTCCGGCGCAGGCCGGAATCCAGAAATGCATTAAGGCCACTAGATTCCGGCCTGCGCCGGAATGACGGAAAGACACAGAATTCCGGCATTATAATTTGTCGTTACAAAATGTAACGACTCAAATCTTCATCTTTGGCAAGCTCGCCAAGATGCTCGTCAACATACGCGGCATCCACCGTAACGTTAGTGCCATTTTCTGTTCCACCCAGGTCGGCCGCAGTAAACGAAATTTCTTCCAGAAGGCGTTCCACCACGGTGTGCAAGCGACGCGCGCCGATATTGTCAGTACGCTCGTTGACCGTCCAGGCCACCTCGGCGATTCGCACGACGCCATCCTCCGTAAAAGACAGAGTAACGCCTTCGGTCGCCAACAAGGCGCTGTACTGTTCGGTGAGCGAGGCATCCGGCTCGGTGAGAATGCGCACAAAGTCATCGGCACTGAGCGCGCTCAATTCCACACGAATAGGCAAACGCCCCTGCAACTCGGGAATCAAATCCGAAGGTTTGGAAAGATGAAATGCACCGGAGGCGATAAACAGAATGTGGTCGGTTTTCACCATGCCGTATTTAGTCGTGACTGTGGAACCTTCCACCAGCGGCAGCAGGTCACGCTGCACACCTTCACGTGACACATCCGGCCCCGAGCTTTCACCGCGCTTACAAATTTTGTCCATTTCATCGAGAAATACAATACCGTTTTGCTCGACGTTATCCACGGCGCGCAATTTAATCTCTTCTTCATTGAGCAGCTTGCCAGCTTCCTCATCAGCCAGCAGTTTAAACGCATCTTTGATGTCCAGCTTGCGCGTGCTGGTGCGATTACTGCCCATGTTTTGAAACATGCCCTGCAACTGACTGGTCATTTCTTCCATGCCAGGTGGTGCCATAATTTCTATCCCGACCGGGTTGGCGCTCAATTCAATTTCAATTTCTTTGTCGTCGAGATCGCCCTCCCGCAACTTTTTACGAAACTTTTGACGGGTCGATGATTCCGTGGTGCTTTCTGTCTCGGTGCTTTCGCCACTGCCAAAACCAAAATTACTGGGCCGCGCCGGGCGCAACAAAATATCGAGGATGCGATCTTCCGCCGCCTCTTCGGCGCGGAAACGCACCTTTGTCATTTCCTCTTCGCGCACCAGTTTGATGGAGATATCGATCAGGTCACGAATGATGGATTCCACATCCCGACCGACATAGCCCACCTCGGTAAATTTGGTGGCCTCGATTTTCACAAACGGCGCATTGGCGAGCTTGGCCAGGCGCCGCGCGATTTCGGTTTTACCGACGCCGGTCGGCCCAATCATCAAAATATTTTTTGGCGTGATTTCGCCTTTCAGCTCATCGGCCACTTGCGAACGCCGCCAGCGATTGCGCAAAGCGATGGCCACCGCACGCTTGGCATCGGTCTGGCCGATGATATGCTTGTCCAACTCCTGAACTATTTCGCGCGGCGTCATCTGGACGCTCATATTGGAAGAGGCTTGCGACATTATTTCGTTTCCTCTTTTTGTGATTCACCCAAAGCTAATTCTTCAATGGTGAAATGATCATTGGTGAAGACGCAAATCTCCGAGGCAATGGTGAGCGCCTTTTCACACACCTCGCGCGCACCCAGATCGGTATTTTGCATCAGCGCACGCGCCGCGGCCTCGGCAAATGAGCCACCGGAACCGATGGCGATCACGTCATGCTCCGGCTCGATCACATCGCCATTGCCGGAGATCACCAGCGAGGCGGTATCGTCGGCCACCGACAACAACGCTTCCAAACGGCGCAGCATGCGATCGGTACGCCAGTCTTTGGCCAACTCCACGGCGGCACGCACCAGATGGCCCTGGTGTTTTTCCAGCTTGCCCTCAAAACGCTCAAACAGCGTGAAGGCATCTGCGGTACCGCCGGCAAATCCGGCGATCACCTTGTCGTGATACAAGCGTCGCACCTTGCGCGCATTGCCCTTCATAATGGTATTACCCATCGAGACCTGACCATCACCACCGATGACCACGGCGTCGCCGCGTCGTACCGAAAGGATGGTGGTGCCGTGATATTGTTCCAAAATCTTGTTTCCTTTTACAGGGAGATACGCTTACGGGCGCTAAGGCTTGCTTTGCAGCAATCGATGTAAAAATATCATCGACGCAGGGAGTCTGATTTTACATCATTTCTCGGCGACACTGGAAATTCTTGGCCTTACATTTTTTTGCCTGCCGGGTCCTGGCAGCATGGCCATAAATGATGCATGGACTACTGCAACCCTCTTCATAACAAGCCCACTCTGAAACCGCTTGCCACGCTCTTGATTCTCTCCAACTGTAGCGCACTGTCCGCATGGACCACTGCCTCCGATTCCCAAACTTTCGATGCCCAGATCAAAGACACCAAAAGCCCGCCACAGACGGCATGGTAAAGGCTAAAATATTGGTGATGAACGGCGACGCTGGCCCCTTCGTTAAGGCCGAACAGAACAGTGCCTTCAAACAAGAAATGCAGGCGGAAACCATCGGGTAGGCACATTTTTTGTACCGACCCTACACCTTCAATCCTCAGTACTCCGCACCTTCTTTTTACGCGCCCGCGGATGCGCCTTGTCATAGACCTCGGCGAGGTGCTGAAAATCGAGATGCGTGTAAATCTGGGTGGTGGCGATGTCCGCGTGACCCAGCAATTCCTGCACCGCGCGCAGATCCCCGCTGGATTCCAGCAAGTGGCTGGCAAAAGCATGACGAAGTTTATGCGGGTGCACCCGGCTATCAATGCCCTGTTCCACGCCGCGCTGATGGAAGCGCTGCTGCACGGCCCGCGGCGTGAGCCGTCCACCACGCCGGCTCACAAACAGGGCTGGCTCGTCCACGTTCGCCAAATCAGCCCGCACACTCTGCCATGCGGTGATGGCCCCGCACGCATAACGCCCCACCGGCACCCTTCGGGTTTTACCACCCTTGCCGGTGACGCTGACACTGCCATCAGCGAGATCAATCTCACCGACATTGAGCGACACCAGCTCGGCCAGACGCAGACCGGCGGAGTACATCAACTCCAGCATGGCGTTATCACGCACCAGCAGCGGGGCGTCCGCCGCAGTGGAGGAAGATTGCTTGACCGACAACAGCCGCGTCATCTCATCCACGTCCAGCGGTTCGGGCAGTTTGCGCGGCGCTTTTGGCGCCTGCACTCCCAGCGCGACATTTTTTGTGAGCCGACCTTCGCGGATTAAAAAGCGCAAAAAACTGCGCAAGGTCGACAACGCCCGCGCCAGACTGCGGCCGCCAATGCCTTGCCGATGTCGTGCCGCCAGATAAGCCCGCACCTGTTTGGCGCCCAGTGCCGGCCAATGGTTTAACCCAACGGAATCGCAATAGGCGACAATGCCCTGCAGGTCACGTTGATAATTTGAAAGGGTGTGCGGCGACAGTCGGCGCTCATTTTTGAGATGAAACAGAAAGTCGTCAATCCAGTGTTGAGCATTTTCTTGCATGCTAATAATCAGCGTTGTTGCCCACGACGGCTAGCCCGATCTTGCTTTCGATAAAGCGCCACTATCTGCATAAATCTATCCACTAAGTTATCACACAGCATCAATTCAATCAGCGACCACCAGATGACGCTGCAGGGTCGCCGCGATCACTTCCGACATGCGCTTCAAAAAGGCGGTATCGGCATTAGCATGAAACCGGCTTTCATCAAAACTGCCAACGGCAATCAACCCCAAGCCACCCTGACCCACGCCGTTGCAGCAACTCAGCGGCAACAGCGCCGATGACCCCACCTCGCTGGCCTGCTCGCCAAACAGTGCGTCCAACTGCTCGGCCTTGAGTCGCCCGCAATAGGGTTTGCCCGCACTCAGCAGGCGCTGAAACAGGCCGCAGAACCCATCAACATCAACGACAAATTCCGCATTCGCGCTGAGATTTTTGTCTCGCGGTGCAGACAGCAATCGCACCGAGACCAGATCCGCAGAAAAATCCCGGCGCAGCCGCGTCTGCACCAACGCCAGCAAGTCCGAAAGCGTGTCACTGTCCGCCAGGCGCAGGGTCAATTTGTGCAACAAGGTATTGAGCTTATCGTTATCCCGGGCAACCCGAATCAACCCTTCCAGCTGATCCTGCGCACTGGCATTGGCCTCGCGCAGCACCGCCACCTGGCGCTCCACCAGCGACACCGCCGATCCCGCCGCATGCGGCACCCGCAAGTCGGCCAGCAGCGTGGGTTTGTCCTCAAAGAAATCAGGATGACGGCGCAGGTAATCGGCAACCTCCTGTTCGCCAATGGATAAAACAATCTTTTCGGATTCTGGCGCTGTGTTTTCCCGGTTACTCATATTTGCATTGTTTACCTTAAAACAGACCACCTTAAAATAGGCCGCCTTAAAACAGGCCGCTCTCAAATAAGTCACTTTGGGTAAATGACTTTTCAGTGCCGCCATCACAGCTCAATAGTCCCTTCGAACACCGTTTCTGCGGGGCCCGTCATCCATAACCGCGAACCCCCACCCAACCATCGAATCAACAGCGACCCACCGGGCAGCTCCACGGTCACTGCATCATCCACGATTCCCCAGCGGTGCGCCACCGCCATGGCGGCACAGGCACCAGTGCCGCAGGCTTGAGTCTCACCCACACCGCGCTCGAATACGCGCAAGCGTATGCGTTCACGCGAGACGACCTGCATAAAACCGACATTCACTCGTTGAGGAAACAGTGCGTGACCTTCTATTGCCGCCCCCAGATGGGCAACCGGTGCCTCAGAAATCTCATCTACCTGCACAACCACATGCGAATTCCCCATAGAAACCGCACCAATCTCCACACTCCCTCCATTAACGGCGATGGAATAACCTTCCGATTCCATATCAACCAAAAATGGCAGGGATGCTGGTGAAAAACAAGGCTCACCCATATCGACCGCCACCTGACCGTCGGCCTCCAGCCGAGGATTAACCAATCCTGCAGCCGTTTCAACGGTAATCTCGGTTTTGCTCGTCAGGCCTTTATTCACCACAAACTGCGC
The DNA here is from genome assembly GCA_964401355.1 of uncultured Ectothiorhodospiraceae bacterium. GTDB lineage: Bacteria > Pseudomonadota > Gammaproteobacteria > SZUA-152 > SZUA-152 > SZUA-152. Next base: position 47,692 of record CAYNYJ010000017.1, read on the forward strand.
AAAACAACGAACCCCATTGCCACATTGCTCCACTTCACCGCCATCCGCATTATAAATTCTGTACTTAAAGTCCACATCAGGTGAAACAGGGGCCTCTACTAACAAAATCTGGTCACAACCGATTCCGTAGTGCCTATCAGCAATGAACCGCACCTGCTCCGGGCTCAGGCTGACCGACTGATTAATGGCGTCGATCACCACAAAATCATTGCCCAGACCGTGCATTTTGGTGAATGATATTTTCATGCGTCGATGGTTGCAGACTGTCGGCGCGGATTCAACCCAAGCTTTATCTCTCTACCAGCCTTTTTACGGACGAAAACCATGAACAACGAATATTTCAGCAAAACCACCTTCCACTTTCTCACCGAATTATCGCGCAACAACAACCGCGAATGGTTTAACGACAATAAACAACGCTACGAAGATTGTGTACGCAGCCCGGCGCTGGCCTTTATCGAGAATATCGCGCCCGAGCTGCAACTGATCGCGCCACGCTTTCTGGCCCTACCCAAAAAGGTCGGTGGCTCACTGATGCGCGTCTACCGCGACACCCGTTTCGGCAAGGATAAAACTCCGTACAAAACCAACATCGGCATTCAGTTTCGTCATGATGTGGGAAAAGATGTACACGCGCCCGGCTATTATCTGCACCTGTCGCCGCAGGAGTGTTTTTGGGGCGCGGGAATCTGGCGGCCGGATTCGACAGCGCTGGGGCAAATTCGAGAGGCGATTCGTGACAAGGGCGGCAAGTGGCTGGCCGCGCGTGACGACGCCAATTTTTGTCAACACTACGCGCTGGGCGGCGAGTCGCTGAAAAATGCCCCGCGCGGTTTTGCCAAAGACCATCCGCTGCTGGAAGACCTTCGCCGCAAGGATTTTATTGCCATTGAGCATTTCCCGCAGAACGTGACTCTCAACAAAAATTTTCTGGCTGAGACCCTAACGCACTTTAACTACGCCACAACTTACATGCGCTTTTTATGTGCGGCACTAAATGTGCGGTTTGATTAACCCCGCGCTTAGCGTTTCTGGTGCAAACGAGACAAAACAAACAACGCAGTTACTGCTGTCCCGTTAACTTTATATCCGTCATACAGGTCCCGGCCTTCGCCGGAATACCCAAAACGCTTTGCGGGGCAGGCTCTGACGGGAAGAGGCTGCCCATGTTCATGTCTCCCATACCACTGAATACTCTATACACCCCGTGTATTGCCCGTTGCAGCAGAACAAGATTCAAGTTAACGGGACAGCGCTGATGCGGGTTACTTAAATACCTGGGCCAAAGAAGATTTTGCGGAAGAAGCAAAAGACCTGAAAACGCCGACATTAGTCTGTATCGGAGCACACGACCTTGCTTTTACAAAAGCGGCAATGGAAGCCACTTACTACCCAGTCGCCTGAAAAGGATACTGCTTCTTTTTAAAATCCCGGTCGT
>CAYNYJ010000018.1:0-49018 GCA_964401355.1 uncultured Ectothiorhodospiraceae bacterium
ACCCCAGGCCAGGCTGGAAAGTTGTTGTTCCAGCAAGCCACGCAATTCATGTAATTCATTCTTCATTTCCAGGATGGCGGGATCCTGAGACCATTCAATACCATCAGCACCATTTCTATCCACAGGCTTTTCATTCGTATTTGAGATTTTTTTTCTAGCGGTAATGACTGAGCTTGACGCGACCTGGACAGTGGAGGGCTCAATCGCCTGACGAGGAATTTCTCCGGCGGATTCATCACCACTTACACAAGATGAAAAATTAAGATTTGGAAGTGACGCTTTGCTCAATGAAAGAAAATCATCTGACAAGACCGGTTCTTTCGCTAATATTTTTCGGGGTGCTTTTACTTCACCCCCACTACCCAACATATCCGAGGCGGCCATGTCGGCCACCAATAATGACTCGTCATAATCCACCGCGGCAACAATTTCAATACCGCCCTTCACTTGTGAATTTGAAAGTATCACCGCATCGGCACCCAATGCTTCCCGCACTTGGCGTATCCCCTGCCGCATCTCTTTTGCAAAAAAACGTTTTATTTTCATCCCGTCCACCTCTGAAAACTTTGCTACTGTAAACCCTGCTGTTGGCGACCATCACCATCACTGGGGCTAAGCCCCAACCGTGGCCATGATCTTGACCTGTTTGTTATCCGGTATTTCGTTAAATGCCAACACATGCAGAGTCGGTATACTGTGTCGGACAAAACGTGCCATCAGCGTTCGCACCGTCTGTGATACCAAAAGTACCGCCGGGCGACCTGCCGCTTCCTGACGTTGGGTTTCTTCAACCAGAGACTTGTGCAGGTTTTCTGCCAGCCCCGGTTCCAGGCCGCCTCCCCCTTCAGCACCACCTTGCAGGGTTTGATGCAATATCTGTTCCAGCGATGGTTCCAGGGTCACAACGGACAAATCCACCCCCATTCCACTGATCTGTTGGACGATTGAACGGCCCAGCGACACCCGTACTGCGGCTGTCAGAACGCCAGCGTCTTGACTCGTGGGCGCGTGTTCCGCCAATGTTTCGGCGATGGTACGCATATCGCGAATCGAGATTTTTTCCTGCAGCAAGCTCTGCAGTACTTTCAGAACAGTCGCCAGCGACAACTGCTTGGGAACCAGGTCTTCCACCAGTTTCGGCGCAGACTTGCTCAGTTTGTCCAGCAGCTGCTGAACCTCTTCATGACCCAGCAACTCCGCAGCATGCTCTTGTAATATATGACTAAGATGAGTGGCCACCACGGTGCTGGAATCCACCACCGTATAACCCAGGCTTTGAGCCTGATCACGCTGAGTCTGCTCGATCCACACGGCATCCAGGCCAAATGCTGGATCCTTGGTGGCCTGTCCCGGAATCGAACCAAACACCTGCCCGGGATTGATGGCCATATCCCGCTCGGGTTGAATTTCGGTTTCACCCACAGGAACACCCATCAGTGTGATGCGATAAGCGTTCGGTGATAAATCCAGATTGTCACGAATATGTACGGAGGGAACCAAAAAGCCGAGTTCTTGTGAGAGCTTTTTACGTACCCCTTTGATGCGACCCATTAACTGGCCACCTTGATTGCGATCCACCATGGGAATCAAACGATAACCCACTTCCAGACCAATCATATCGACGGCCTCGACATCATCCCAAGTGAGTTCCCTGTTCTCCTTGCTTGGCTCCGGCGTCGGTGTGGCGACCGGTTCGGCAGCGGCCTTTTTATTGCGTTGTGCGATCCAATAAGCCGTACCAGCCGACAAAGCAGCAAACGTCAGAAAGGCCACATTAGGCATTCCCGGAACCGCCCCCATCACACCTAAAATTGTCGCGGTAATCGCCAAAGGCCGAGGTTTGCCAAATAGCTGAGACAATACCTGCTTACCCATGTCAGCAGACGTAGAAGCACGCGTCACCATCAGACCCGCAGCGGTGGATAACAGCAAAGCTGGAATCTGTGCCACCAAACCATCACCAATGGTCAGCAACGTATAGTTATGCCCAGCGTCTGCCAAGCTCATATCGTGCTGTAACATGCCCACTGCCAAACCACCGATAATAGTGATCACCAAAATCAAAATACCGGCGATGGCATCACCACGAACAAATTTACCGGCACCGTCCATGGAACCGTAAAAATCGGCCTCTTCAGCCACTTCTGCGCGGCGTTGCTTGGCCTCATCCTGGGTAAGCACACCCGAATTAAGATCCGCATCAATCGCCATTTGTTTGCCGGGCATGGAATCCAGGGTAAAACGTGCGCTGACCTCTGCCACTCGAGTGGCACCTTTTGTCACCACCACAAAATTGATAATCACCAAAATAATAAACACCACTAAACCTACTGCAGTGTTTCCACCCACCACAAATTCACCAAATGCCTGAATCACCTTGCCTGCGGCATCGGTACCCGTATGCCCCTCCAACAACACCACGCGTGTAGAAGCAATATTCAACGCCAAACGCAATAACGTCGCTAATAAAATAACCGTGGGAAAGGCTGCAAAATCCAATGGACGCTTCACATAAACAGCCGCCAGCAAAATCACCAAAGCCAATGAAATATTAAAGGTAAAAAGAATATCCAACATAAAAGCCGGCAATGGCAATATCATCATTGCCAGCATCATCATCAACAGAAGAGGCGCACCCAAACCATTTTTGATTAAGCGCTGAATAGCGGCTAACACATCAGTAAAATTCATGGCTAATTATCTCTTTTAAGGTCATCAGGGATTGGAACATCAGAATTGAATTCAGGCGAAATACCGCCTTCCAATTCGTAATGGTTCAATTGATAAACGTAGGCCAGCACTTGTGCCACTGCGAGAAACAGGCCCGCTGGAATCGCAGCGTCAAGATCACAATTATGATAAAGTGCACGTGCCAATGGAGGCGCAGATAAGATCGGCACATCATTGGCCACAGCAATACGACGAATGTGACCGGCAACCTCATCAACACCCAAGGCCACAATAATAGGCGCCGACATGGTGGATTGGTTATACCGTATAGCAACGGCATAATGAGTCGGGTTGGTGATTACCACATCCGCCTTCGGTACTTCCTGCATCATGCGGCGCTGAGAAACCTCCTGTTGCTTCTGTCGTACCTTACTTTTTAATTCAGGATTGCCATCCGTTTCTTTTTGTTCATCTTTAACTTCCTGACGCGTCATTTTCTGTTTTCGACCGTGGTCCCACAATTGAAATGGAGCATCCACTAATGCCACTAATAACAAAATGCTACTCAACAAGATAAATATCCAAATCAACTCTGAACCTAGTTGTGCAACGCCCTGGACTAAAGTTTGACTTCCCAACGCCAGAAAAATCTCAATTTTTTCTCGTAAAATCCACACACCTACCGCACCGACCAATACAAATTTTGCCAATGCCTTCGCCAACTCCATAAGGCCCTTCACAGAAAACACCCGCGCCAAACCTTTTATGGGATCCATTTTCTTAAGGTCGGGAGTTATCGGTTTAAGACTAAAAGACCAGCCGCCCATCGCCATTGGCGCGATAAAAGCCGTAATTACCAACAGTAAAAACATCGGGAAAATTGCATGAATAGCACTTTGCAAAATTTTAAGAAACAACTCAGGGAATGCCTCGACCCGGTATATTGTTTCACGTTCAATGATAAGGCTCTCACGTAGAATTCGCATAAGATCCGCAACTAATTCACTACCAAGGAAAAAAAATCCGACCCCGGATACCAATAACAACAGCACTGTTGTGAGTTCTTTTGAACGGGCGACTTCACCTTTTTTACGCGACTCCTGCTTACGTTTCTCCGTTGCATCTTCGGTACGTTCCTGACCACTATCATTCTCTGCCATCAGCTACTGCTCCATTAAAACCCGCCCGCAAGCGCACGCATAAATTCAAATGACGCAGCAAGCTGACGTTTAATTTGTGGGAGAGTGACCGAAAGCGTAGCGATCATAACAAAGAAACCCGCGACCATAGTGATCGGGAAACCGATAGAAAATATATTAAATTGTGGTGCTGAGCGTGTGACAACTCCAAAAGTCAAATTTATCACCAACAAAGATGCGATAGCAGGAAGTGCAATCTGAACTGCACCGGCATACATATTTCCACCCCATAATACTAATGCCCACATTCCTTCCCGCGTCAAACCATTTATACTAATAGGCAAAGTATGAAAACTATCAGCTACGACTTCGACAAATATCAAATGTCCATCAAGCGCCAAAAATACCAGCGTAAGTATGATGACGTAGAACTGACTAATGACCGGAACCTGGGTACCTGAACCTGGGTCAACCATAGAAGCAAAGCCCAACCCCATCTGAAAAGCAATAATCTGTCCAGCCACAACAAACATGGCAAAAACCAATTGCAGAGCCAATCCCATCGCAGCCCCAATTAACACTTGGTTCATAATAATGAGAACCGCTTCACCACTCAGGGGATCAATTGCTGGCACCGGCGGTATTAAAGGAAAAATGATCAAGGTGAGTCCCACAGAAAAAGCCATCTTCACCGAAACCGGAATCGTCCGTGCACCAAATACAGGAGCAGTACCTACTAATGCGGCAATACGAATCAAAGGCCACATAAAAGACCCGACCCATGACATAATTTCTGTACTGGCAAAGGTCATCATTTCACTACGTCCTAAAGCCTTTTTTTTAGCCGATAAGCATAGGAATATCGCCAATCAAGCGTTTGGTAAATGTCATTAACATTTGTAATAGCCAGGAGCCACCAATCAGCAATGTAAGAAATGTCACACCCAGCTTCGGAATAAAACTGAGAGTCTGTTCATTCAACTGAGTTGCTGCCTGAAACATGCTGACAAGAAGACCAACAGCCAATGCCGGTAACAAAATAACACCTGTCATCAACAGCACCAGCTCCAAGGCCTGTTTAGCTATTGTCATTACCATTTCCGGCGTCATTACCCTTACCTCTCAACAATCACTTAACAACAATTTTTATACAAAAAAACCAGTACATTTACGTGTAAAAACTTGCCGCAAGAGTGCCCATAACCATTGCCCAACCATCAACCAACACAAACAACATAATTTTAAATGGCAATGAAATAATCATCGGGGATAACATCATCATCCCCATCGCCATAAGCACACTGGCAACGACCAAGTCAATAATCAAAAATGGAATAAAAATCAAAAAACCAATTTGATACGCTGTTTTCAATTCACTGGTGATAAAAGCAGGCATCAGTAATGAAAAAGGCACATCATCAGGAGAATTTATTTCACCTGCATCTGAGATTTCGGCAAATAACGTTAAGTCTTTTTCCCGCGTTTGCGCCAACATAAATTCTCGCACCGGATCAATGGCTAGCGTGAGGGCCTCTTTTGCCTGGAGTTTTTCTTCAAGATAAGGGCTAACTGCATCATCGTATATTTTTGTAAAGACAGGAGACATCACAAAAAATGTCAAAAATAACGAGAGACCAATCAATATTTTTCCAGAAGGTGCTTGTGGCATACCTACTGCCTGACGGACAATCGATAAGACAATAATAATACGGGTAAATGAGGTCATCATAATGAGTGCGGCCGGCAGCAAACTAAAGGTCGTCATCAGGGCCAGCACCTGCAAACCAACCGTATATGTTTGTCCCCCATCTTTATCCGTGGTCACAGACATCACGGGAAATCCCACATCAGCAGCAAATGAGAATGTTGGGAACAAAATACAGAATGCAATAAACACCAACCACAATGGATAACTTTCAGGTCGAAAAATTTTATTAGATGAATGACGCATTAGGCTGTATTACTTTTGTTAGATATGTTATCGAATTTTTTAGTTGCCCGGTTTGACATCGCAGATTGTAATCTCGAAGAAAAGCTTGTCCCCTGCGATTTATCAACTTCCACAGACAATGGCTCATCCAACACGTGCAACGTCCGTATTTGACCTGGCGCCACACCCACGACTAATTGCTGATTTCCCACCTGCAATAGCACCACACGTTCACGGGAACCCAAAGAAATCCCACCAATCACTTTCAATTTACCCTGCATTCCAGACTGAAAGTGCCCGAAGCGTTTGAATCCCCAGGCCACTGCAGCGATAACGACCAGCACTACCAACAAACCCAAAGTCGTCTGTATCAAATTACCTGCAATATTGGGGTCAGAAAAACCACCTGCAGACAATTCTTTTAACTGGTTTATTTTTTCGCCCGGAACGCTCAGAGTGGCATCTTCAGCAAGTGCCAAGCTACTGGCTAAAAGAAAAAAGAAAAACCCAAAAATTCTTAGCATCATAGTCACCAGCACCAAATTACTTTAATTTCTTGATTCTTTCTGCTGCGCTAATCACGTCAGTTAATCGAATACCGTATTTCTCATTCACCACGACAACTTCACCATGTGCGATCAATGTGCCATTGACGAGAACATCCAGTGGTTCACCTGCCAACCTGTCCAACTCAACCACCGAGCCTTGATTTAATTTCAGTAGATTTCGAATACTAATTTTTGTCGAACCCACTTCCATTGAAATACTAATCGGGATATCAAGAATGACATCAAGATTGGCATCCCCCATGCTGATACCGGATTCATCTTCAACTAAAGTTTGCATAGGAGCCTGTTCAATACTTTCGGCCGTCTCTGCCTGTGTTTGTTCATCCAGTGCAGCTCCCCAATCTGCCTCAGCCCCGGAGTCAGCAGCGTCTTTGGCTTGCGCCTCCCCATCACTTTGTTCACCTAATGCGGCAGCCCATTCATCTTCAGCACCATCATTTTCTGTACCCGTTGTATCATTCATGGGTCACCTCTTTCTTATCCATCAGTTGAATTTCCCGACTAGGAAACAGCACTTGTTCCTGTATTTTTACCGCCATACTTCCGCGTGAAACACCATATTTTCCTCGAAAAACGGGAACATTCTCTGCTTTCACAGTCACTAAACCTGGGATATCAAGGGGAATAACATCACCTGGCTTCATGTCGACTATTTCTCGTAATGTCAGTTCTGTTTCTGCCAAAGTGCAGGACAATTCAACCATCGAACTTTTCACTTCTTCTCGAAGTGATTCCAGCCAACGATCATCCGTCTCATCGCGATCACTTTGCACGCCGGCATCTAATACCTCACGTATCGGTTCCAGCATTGAATACGGCATGGTGATATGAAAATCTCCACCCCCGCCCTCAATTTCCACATGAAAGGTATTAACTACAACGACTTCACTAGGGCTGACAATGTTAGCGAACTGAGGATTAACCTCTGAATTTTGCTTTTCAAAATCCAACTGCATAACCGGAGACCAGGCTTCTTTGAGATCTACAAAAACCTGATCAAGAATCATATCCACCACTCGTAACTCTGTAGGAGTAAAATCCCGACCTTCTATCTTTGTATGAAATCGACCATCACCACCAAAATAATTATCGACAATTATGAACACCAGCCTTGGATCTAAAACAAACAATGCCGTACCACGAAGTGGGTGTACCCGCACCATATTCAAACTGGTGGGCACAAACAAGCTGTGTACATATTCGGAAAATTTCAGCATCTGCACACCGCCAACAGAAATTTCAGCGCTGCGACGCAGTAAGTTGAATATGCTGATGCGAAATAAACGGGCATAACGCTCGTTGATCATTTCTAATGTGGGCATGCGCCCGCGAACGATACGATCCTGCGTGGTGAAATCATAATTTCTTGCTTCACCATCATCCAGATCATCTATATCGGTATCAATGTCGCTACTGGAAACACCATGCAACAGCGCATCGATTTCGTCCTGGGATAAAAGATCGTTAACGGCCATGGTATTTCTGTGTCTCTTGATGGTTCATTGATTGCACTTAATAACTAAATCAAAGCGTACCGAACAAAAATATTTGCGAAAAAACACACAATTACTGCATTACAAAACTGGTGAAATATACGGCCTCAATACCCGGGTCACCGGTTTCTTCTTCCAGGATCTGCTGCACCACTTCCAGTGCTTCTTCACGTAATGATTCTTTACCTTCCAGGGTGCTGACACTGTCATAGGATTGATCACTAAACAGCAGCATCAAATTATTCCGAATCACCGGCATGTGTAACTTAACTTTGTCAGGTACAGTCACATCACGCGTCATAACCTCCACTGTTATCTGCAGAAACCGGGCTTTCCCCTGGCTGGCGAAATTCACAACGAAAGCAGGATCAATGGGCAGATAGACGGCTGGCTGCAACTCCCCATCCTCTTCTTCCTCATCGCCTTCTTCATCGTCGTACTCCTCATCGCCATCGTCCTGCGTCACGACACTATTTCCACTGTCGCCACCGCCAGGAAGGATGCCCGCGATGAACAACCCACCGACCACTAAAATAATGGCCGTCATTAATGGCAATATTCCAAACAGCAAAATTTTGGTGACCATTGAGCCTTTGGGTTTTTCAACTTCTTCTTCATCTGCCATGAGTTTTTCCTTTCAATATTTTTCTTGTGATAGCCAATAATAGCTACCCTGTGAGCCTTTCCTAACCCTTTAGCACATGTTATGCCAGTACCGACAAAAATATGTTTCCTATATTTATCAATGACTTAATAATCTCATTATACGGAGCGTCGATTTTTTGACTCCATCCGCCCTCCCAACAGCCGAAATCCTGACAGCTGATTCAGATCAGACCTTCGTTGGCAATGCCTGGACACCCTTGGCGGCTCGGGTAAAATGCGTGGCCCACATAAACTGAACAATATTGGATGACAGGTGGATCGAATGAAGCCCCTATATCGAACAGCACTGCTGTGTTTACTTCTGACCACACCAGCTCTGGCGCTCGGATTTGAATACCTGCAAAGCCTGCCAACAACACCACCAATCCCCAGCGATAACCCGCTAACGGACGACAAGATTGCTCTCGGCAAGCGCCTTTTTTTCGACAAACAGCTGCTCGGCTCCCAAAGCACATTGTCCTGCAACAGTTGTCATAATCTTGCGCAAGGCGGCGACGATAATCGCGCCCTTTCCGTCGGGCAAAATGGCAAATATAGCCACCGTTCGGCACCCAGTCTCTGGAATATTGGTTTTCAAACGGTGCTGTATTGGGACGGGCGAGCCAACAGCCTAGAGGCACAAACGCTGGATCACCTGCGCAATCCGCTAATTGCCAGCTGGCCAAATATCGGTGCTCTGGTACAGCAACTCGGTCAATCGACACACTATCGAACGGCCTTCAGCAAGGAATTTCCGGCGGATAAAGAAAGCTTTTACGGAATAAGCGGTGTCAATATCGCACGTGCAATCACCAGTTTTGAACGGACACTGGTTGCCAGCAATAGCGCCTTCGATCGTTACATCGCGGGTGACCCCTCTGCGATATCGGACAGTGCCAAGCGCGGCATACAGGCCTTCAATGATGCTGGCTGTCTCGCCTGTCACTTCGGTGCCAACTTTGCCGGGCCGGCGCCGGGACCGGCGCTGAAAATGGGCGATGGGTTTTACGAACTCTTTCCCAACACTCTCGGATCACAATACGACCAGCAATACCGTCTCACTGATGACCTGGGCCGCTTTGCCTATACTGGCGACCCGGACGAACGTTATATGTGGCGGGTACCCCCCCTTCGAAATATTGCACTGACCGCACCCTACTTCCACAACGGGGCGGTAAGTACCTTGAAAGAGGCGATACGGGTGATGGGAAAAACACAATTCAACAAGCAATTGTCAGATGCAACGGTTGATGACATTGCGGCATTTTTGCAAAGTTTAACCGGCCAACTGAGCAACGCCAGCGACAATGACAAAGTCAACACGCCCACAAATTGAGACCCTTGAGATGCTGGCCGATGACCGGCATCTTTCTGAAAAATAAACCCTGACCAGGCACAAGCCCGAGTGCTAAAACACGCAATCGAAGCTGATATACCAGGGAATTTTTGATTTATTCGATCATAAACATCTTATCCAGACTGGAAATGGAGAGGATTTTTCTGATCTCCGGGTTACAGTTCAGAAGACGAATATTGGCCGTTTTTTCGCCGGCGTGTTCTCTCAACAGCAGTAACATTCCCATAGCTGAGCTATCCATGAATGTTGCCTTTCCGAGGTCAATAATAAATTGAGTTGTGGCGGGCAGATCCCGGTAAGCATTGCGGAAATCCGAGTGGATATTAAAATCAAAACGACCATCAATGGCCATCACCAATTCGTTGCCATCATCCGACAAATTTGCCTTCAATCCCATGACACGCTCCTTTTGTACTTTTTCATCCATGTTGCACATCAGCACAGACCGAAATTTGTACCGCTCGATCCGCTGCCATCAGTGACGTCCCAACCGCCTATCGACGGCCCGCAAAAATTCTTTAGATCCGCAACGGGTTTATGGGTGTATTTTCCGAGATCTCTTACAGAGTGAAATAGCGCGAATACGCAGATGAAAAATGATACCCATATTTACCGTGTTTCTACGGATAAGTACTGAACGTGAAGCGGCCACAATGACCTTGTCATTTATCCTTTAATCTAGCGACGGCCCCACGCTTCAAACGTAGGCATCAATCAAACCATTACCCATCAATACGGTACCCGGGGCCAACACATAATCTGCCTGCAAATCCCCTCCGTCTGCCGCATGCCCAGAATTATCACCAGCATCTTCTTCCGTGTTTTTGTGTTGATCGGCAAATGACTGCTGGGAAATATTGGCATCAGCGAGAGTCAAACCCTGCTGTTCAAACATCTCACGTAAACGTGGCAATGCCGCATCCAGGGCTTCACGTGCGACAGGATTGATAGCGGTAAAACTGACATTTAATTGCTGATCCGCTCCAAAAACAATACGCACTTCAACCGGCCCCAGACTGCGCGGATGCAGCTGCAACTGCGCCTCGCGCAATTCGCTCTGCGCTAACCAAACCACACGCTGGCCAACCTCATTGGCCCAGCCGGATTGCCCAACCGGTGTCGATATCGGCAACAGCGGCAACAAACTGCTGCCGCTGCTGCCACTAAGGCGAGGTAAGCTGGACAACAATCCACTGGCATCACTCACAGGGCTGGTACTGGTCTCCGGAATCGCGGATGACAGGCCCTGTCCCTGCTGAATTGGCAACTGACTGATGGCACGACTATCCATACTCGCGACAGAGGCGATATTGCCCTTAGCCAATTGTTGCATCGCCATCGTAAGGCCGTTCGCTTGCAGCGAGGCCGCGGACGATTGCAAAGCCACACTCGAACCCGCAACGGTGGTAGGCCGAGCCAGTCCGGCCGCATTAATTGCCTGCGCCAAGGCCCGCTGTATCGACGCCGACAATGGTTGCAGCAGCGGCGAAACGCTGCCCGTTGCTGAGGTCGTGCGTCCCTTGCCGATATCCGAGTCCGGCACTGCGGCCTGGAACTGTTTTGCACTAGTCGCCGCAAGGGGCTGATGCTCGGACGTGATGACCCCGACCGGCGGTGCAAACTGCCCTCCGCCCACTGCTTGCGCAAGTGTTTTAACCCCCTCAGACAAAACCGGAGCCACGCTCGAAAGGGCCATCGGTCCAGACTCAAGGGCCGTCAGAGTAATCGCCGCACTCCCAATCTGGACGCCCAGCGTATTTTGCGGGGCACCCGGAGTCAGGGCTAACGTCAATGCAGGACCGGCAAAATTCTCTACTGACCACTCCGCAACCCAATTCCCTTGAGTCGACAACATTGCGGGTAAACCCGGCAATGTTTTGCCATCCAGCGGCACGGAGGCGTTGTTTTCATCCTGTTGATTGATGACAACAGCGGTGGCTTGAGGCGGCGCATCCACCGATGGTGGACGCGATGATAAACGCCCGGGCTGGCCCTCCTGCAAACGCTCGCTCAGCAAACCCGAAAAACTATCCTTGCCCGCAGCGCCCGCGGGATTGGCAGACGCAGGCGGAATCGCATTGCCGGTAAGCAATACGACATCACTGGAGTCCACCATAAGAGCCAAATCTGTCATTGTCGTAATCGTTGTTGGGTGACGGGTTTACGCAGTTAAATTATCTGTTATTCGTCGTCGGCGCATTCCGCTGCATCACGGATTCACGGCAAATCAGTCCTGCACTGACAGAGAATGAGCAAGGAATGTGCCAGTTGAATTAAAACCTGGCTTTCGGCATTTGTTGGCTACGCTCATCCTGGTCACCCTGTTCTTTGCGATTCGCGTCACGCTGCTCATCTGCCCGATAACGCGCAACAACATTATCCAGCATCTTTACCTTGCCACGTTGACTAAACCAGGCCTCACGTTGCTGCTCAACCAGGCTGCTCGCGTGTTCCACCAGCATCGTCTGTTCTGCAATCGCCCGATCCAGGTTCGCCAGAAATGTGCGGTAATCCATCATTTGCACCGCCGTCATGCCCAGCGCACCCGCAGCGTGAAATCGCTGTGTATACTCTTGCCGGTAATTCTCAAGCTCTGCCTGCCGTTGCTCCGCCTGGGTCAACGCGAGCTGTGAATCACCCAAGGCCTGGGCTGCTCGCTGCTCACTGCTTTCGGCCACTTTGACCACAGGTTCCAGTCGGCGGGATCGTTTCATATTTTCACCGGTAATATGCTAAAAGTCTAAGCAACAACGTGGATTATCCGAGGCCAAAGCCTGCATCCACACGCCAGCGCCATGACCTCATCTAAGGATAACTCAAAATACAGTATAGGCATCCGAGCAAAATCAATGCCAACAAAAAATATCCTTTTGAAACGGGGTGGAATGAAAACAGGGAAGCACTGGCAGGTGTGTGGTACAGGTTCCCTACCTGAGACGAATAACATTTGACTCGGTATGAAAAAGAACATCATCTTCCAGCAAACGTGGGCCACCCACGAAATAACCTTGAATATAATCGACTCCGATCGTCTTCAACACGCGCATTGAATCACGGTTATCAACAAACTCTGCCACCGTCTGCTTGCCCATGGCGTGAGCGATTTCATTCATTGAGCGCACCATGGCCAATTGCAGGTTATCGTTATGGACGTTACGCACAAACGAGCCATCAATTTTGACAAAATCCACGGGTAAATCCTTGAGATAGGCAAACGACGAATAACCCACACCAAAATCATCCAATGCGGTTTGGCAACCCAAGTTACGCAAACGTGCCAGAAACTCTACCGCAGGCCCCAGATTCGCGATGGCTATCGTCTCGGTAATCTCAAAAGTGAGCGCCGTGGCCGGCACCGCGTGCCGTTTCAGGGCACTGGTAATGGTCTCCAGCATAATCGAATCACCTATCGATTCAGCCGAGAGATTAACCGAAAAATGCAAACGTGGATTACGCTGTAACTGCTCGCCTAGATACTGGATCGCCCGATTCACCACCCAGGTATCCACTGCACGCATCAAACCAAAGCGTTCTGCAGATGCGATAAATCCGGCCGGTAAAATCAAATTACCGGCCTCATCACGCATCCGCAGTAACACTTCCTGACGGAAAATCTGCCCGCTCTCCAGTTCCATTATGGGCTGACAGGCCAGACAGAACTGGTCTTCCTCGATGGCTGTTTTTATCTTGTTCGCCCAACCCATGTCTTTCGTCATCGCGGTCATGTTTTCTTTATCGACAGACTCATAAACATGTACGCGATTACGTCCCGAACGCTTTGCAATATGACAGGCGACATCTGCCTGTACCAGCAAATCTTCTTTACTCACTGCTTTTTGACCAAACAAAGTAACACCAATAGAACAGCCCACTTGAATGACCGAGCCTTCATATTTAAAAACATAGTCATCCAACAATTTACGATGGGCTTCTGCCGCCTGTATCACCTGCTCTTGTTCAACGTCATATAGCAAAATCGCGAATTCATCACCGCCCAGCCGCGCTAGCAAATCACTTTTACGATTGCGCTGGTGCAACATATCAGTCACTTCGACAAGAACCTGATCACCGGCCATATGGCCCAAGGTATCATTGACGAACTTGAAATTATCAAGATCAATATAAAGCAAAGCAAAATTGCGCCGGCTCCCCCGCCGGGTATTTTCCACAACACGATCCAGCTCCGTTAAAAAATACTGGCGATTATATAAACCCGTCAGTGAGTCGTGCTCGGCCATTTCACGCAAATGTTCCATCATTGCAATGCGGCCACCAATATCTTCAACGATGGCGATATAAAGAAAACGCCCTTCTATCATCAACTTATTGGCTTTAATCGCCATCGGGAAGCTGGAACCATCCGGCCGAAATACGGTAACGATAGTATCTTGAGTGACGTCATCCATGGCCGGAGACTTCACTAATTCCAGAAAATCCTGATACTCGCCATCTTGCGGGAATCGCACCAAGGTCAGGATGGAACAACCCACTGTCTGATGGGTATTACAGCCAAATAGTTTTTGTGCGGCATCATTGAATGTCTCAATAATGCCCAGTTCATCAATCGTAATAATCCCTTCAGCCGCATTATCCAGAATCGATTCCAGTCTGATCTGTCGTGATGCAACCTGTCCCTGCATGTTACGAAAGGCTTCAACCAAAATGCTGGTCTCTTTGGTTGGAGAACGCAGTACCGGCAAATAACTCTCGCCCCGGCCCGCCGCATCAAGTGCTTTTGCGACTTCCAGTAATGGCTGACGAATCAAAAACTCAAATACCAGGTAAGACACAAATAACAATAAAAGCATAAAACCGGTAAAGCCCCAGATAATATTCGAGAGCGTATCGGCAGTGTCCAGGGTTTTCATGACATTCTGCTGGGCAAGCTCATCAAGCTCTTCCTGCATTAACTCGATAATGCCCCAGGCCTGATCAAGAATAGGCCGAATATCGTCACGTAAAATAGGTAAATCGGCGCGCCAGTTATTAGAGGAATATATTTTCTCTGCTTTCAGAAAACCTTTGTCGTATTTTAATTTTGACTCCAGCAACATAGCCAAGGACAACGATTGTTGAAAACCAAGCTTCCCGAGATCCTTGTATTCTGTCAACTGGGACAGAAGCACATCCACTCGCTGAGAATATATTTCACGATTGCTTTTGTTATTTGCCATGCTGGAAATTGGCTGACCAAACACTCCAGCACGGTTCGCCACAAAAATACGCACCGAACTGATTTGTTGCGCCCAGGTATAACGCAAGTCTTCCAGAACCCGCATCACTTCCCGTTGGTCAGTGTCTTCGGGGTGCTCAGTTGCCTCCGTCATCGACAACTCGATGGACTGAATAAAACGCAGATTGGTCGGGTGTAGCTCATTGAGCAAAATAGGCGCCGCCGGGTAGCGTGTCTTTACGTCCGACAACACATTCAACAGGACATTAGTCTTTTCATCCAGGCGATTGAGGACATAATCCAGGTTCACCGCAAAGTCCCCAAACTGTCGATGACGCTTCACCACATAATGTTCAGTAATTTGCTTGGACTGAAATTTGGTTTCCGCAATCCGCACCAACACTTTACGATAAGTACTCTCATCCAGTAAAACCGGGTATTGATAAATGGTACTTTCCGCTACCTGTAATGCATCCTTCAAAGAATTCAGCACCCAACCCAGATCGCGGTGTTCTTGCACCAACCGTGAACTGTCTTGAGAAGCTTGTCGAACATGGGACTGGGCGTAAAAAACAACCGGCAAAGCCAGGGAAACAACCACCATAGCGGCCATCACAAAACGCCAGCGAATGCTGGTACCGCGCCGCAACTTCCCTTTTGATTCCATGCAGATATTCCCCTCCTGTATTGCTGTACACTATCGCTGCCGCTGCGCTTTTTTAGTTATGATAACGTGTTGCAGCGACACGGTGTTCGTGGCCATCAGACACTCACCCAGTGACGGGTGTAAGGTTTACCTGCTGGCAGACAAGTCCCGTGTACTCGCTTATTTTCACTTATTATTGGCCGATACGGGCTTGCTACCGCGAACACTGGCCTACTCTTTTCTAATTATATATAAATGTCAACCACATGTTGTTGCTGCTAAACAAGCCGTTTGATGTCCTTTGCCAATTTACCGACCCTGAACAACGACGAACTTTGGCGGACTATATAACCACAAAAGGTGTCTATCCTGCCGGAAGACTGGATCGTGACAGTGAAGGTCTACTGCTATTGACGGACGATGGCAGCTTGCAACATCGCATCAGTCACCCCCGTCACAAGCTCGACAAAACCTATTGGGTGCAGGTGGAAGGCCTGCCCGATGACCGCGCGATTGTGGCCCTGTGCACCGGCGTACTCTTAAAAGATGGCAAAACCGCCCCCGCCAAGGCACGTCTCATCCCCGAACCCGCACTGTGGCCACGCCACCCCCCGATCCGCGTACGTGCACAAATTCCCACTCGCTGGATTGAACTCACTATCCACGAAGGCCGTAATCGCCAAGTGCGTCGAATGACCGCAGCCATCGGTCATCCCACCCTGCGCCTGATCCGCTACCGGGTCGGTCCGTGGACACTGGACGCACTAGCACCCGGCCAATGGTGCGAAGCGAAAATACCGGATGAATGGCGTACACTCTCCACCCATGACTCCTCCCCTGACTCCTCCCTTAAAAACGCCCACGAGATGGACGCCCCGCGTCACCGTAGCCGCCGTCATCGAAAACCAGGGTCAGTTCCTCGTGGTCGAGGAACAACAAGGTAGCGGAACCGTCTTCAACCAGCCCGCGGGCCACTTGGAAGACGGAGAAAGCCTGTTGACCGCAGTAATCCGCGAGACTCTCGAAGAAACCGCCTGGCAATTTCAGCCCGATGCTATCACCGGCATCTACCGATGGGTGCACCCAGAAACAAGCAACACCTATTTGCGCATCACCTACACCGGCAGTGTCAGCCAGCATGATCCACAGCAGACACTCGACACGGGCATTCTCAACGCCCAGTGGCTCAGTCGTGAAACATTACTCGAACGACCATTACGCAGCCCCATGGTGATGCGCTGCATTGATGATTACCTCGCCGGACAGCGTTATCCTTTGACGCTCTGCGACAATGTCATCAGCTTATAAAAAATTCATAAACTATTCATAAAAACGTTCTCATGACTTCTAACACAGCAAAACAACGTGATGACAGTAACGCTGTCGACAACCGACAACAACGCATCATGGTGGGTATTTCCGGTGGCGTGGATTCCTCGGTAACTGCCTATTTATTACAACAACAGGGTTACGAGGTACACGGCCTGTTCATGAAAAACTGGGAAGAGGATGACGACAGCGAATACTGTAGCGCCAGCATCGATCTCGAAGACGCTAGCCAAATCTGCACCACACTCGGCATTCCCTTACACACACGCAACTTTGCCAGCGAATATTGGGACAATGTTTTCCACTATTTTCTGGAAGAGTATCGCATTGGCCGCACCCCAAACCCTGACGTGCTGTGTAACAAAGAAATCAAATTCAAAGTTTTTCTCGAACAGGCCCTGGACATGGGTGCCAGCCGCATTGCCACTGGCCACTACGCGCGGGTGCCGTATCGCGACGGATTTTATCGCCTGCTCAAAGCCAAAGACGGCAACAAAGATCAAACCTATTTTCTGCACACGCTCAATCAGCAACAACTCGCGAAGACCTGGTTTCCTCTCGGCGAACTCACCAAGCCCGAAGTTCGGCGTCTCGCCGAGCAGGCCCAATTTTCCAATCACGCCAAAAAAGACAGCACCGGTATTTGTTTTATTGGCGAACGAAAATTCAAGAATTTTCTCAGCCAATACCTGCCCGCCCAACCCGGTAAAATGCAAACCCCCGAAGGAAAATCCATGGGCCAACATGATGGCTTGATGTATTACACCCTCGGTCAACGCCAGGGGCTTGGCATTGGCGGAGACCGGGACAGCAGCGGCGAGCCCTGGTACGTGGTAGCTAAAAAACTCGAGGAAAATATTCTGATCGTCGCCCAAGGCCACGACCACCCCCTGCTTTTTTGCAGTGAACTCAGTGCTGATCAACTCCACTGGATCACCGAAGCACCCCAGCAACTGCCGTATCGCTGCATGGCAAAAACCCGTTATCGGCAAGCCGACCAAGCCTGTACAATTACCCAACTGGATGACGAACATTGCACGGTCAGTTTCGACGCGCCGCAGCGCGCCATTACACCGGGGCAGTCCGTGGTCTTTTATCAGGCTGACGAATGCCTCGGCGGTGCCGTCATTAAATAACCTCAGTAACCATTAAATACACAGTAATACGCCACTCCATACGGCTCATCTATCATTTAACGTTCAAAGACACTCATGACCTATACCATCACAGACCGCACCATCGCCCTTGCGGGCATGTTTCAAGCAGCACATGTTGTTCAACAAATTGCAAGCACCGGCAATACCGATGAGCAAGCATTGGAAACCTGCATCCGAAGCCTGTTTCACATTAATGTAGACAGGGCGGAAGACGCTTACGAGGGTGCTGACAAGCTCGCCACCGGGTATCAGGTTTTAATAGATCAACTCGGTGGCCGCACGGAGGCCAGCGCAGAGAAAAGGGATTTAATCATTTCTAAATATGCCGCAGGTATCATGGTACTGGAGCGTCGTTTAACGAAAAATCCTGACATGCTGCAAACCATCAGCAGTGGCATTGAACGCGCCAGCAACCAAGCCGAACATTTTTCCTTGATGCACGACAACGTCCTCGCCAACCTGGCACATATTTACAGCCAAACCATCAGCACCATTAAACCGCGCATCATGGTACATGGTGAACACGTGCATATTTCAAACTTAAATTTGGCAAACCGCATTCGTGCAGTATTATTAAGTGCGATTCGCTCGGCGGTATTGTGGCGGCAATGCGGAGGCACACGCTGGCAACTGCTGTTGCAACGACGCGCCATTGTGGAAGAAGCAAAACGACTGCTGGCAAAAACGACCCTCCACTGACGCTGATCAACAGTAGCGGTTTTGTCTCAGCAAATGTTTTTTGAGACTCCGTTTATACACATTACAATGCGGCCCGGGACATTCTTCAGCGACTTTCCGTTGATATGAATTCACAAAGCCATTAAACACACCACATTTATCAGCATCTTTTTCTACCACCGCTTGTTTCGTATTAGACGAATCAGTTTCAGACCGGTGAATCGTTTTACCGACTTCCGATGTCGACTCTGCGGGCATCCGCGAAGTGTTCGTCACTGACTCAAGTGGTTGTGTCAATGGTAGCTCTGATTTCGGTTTTACCGCCATGGACTCAGTCTTTAACAAACGAGCCACCTCCGCCCTTTTCAGCAAACCTTGGATCAAGCCTTCAAGTTCCTGTTTATTGGAACTCGCATTATTATTGGACAGGGTGGCTGTTGAATTTTGAGGCACGAGATTATTTTTCGCAGAGACAGAAGGCAGCGTGCTAGCGGCACTGGAGTCCTCTGGTACTTGGCGAGGCAGGGGCATAATGTTTATTTCACCCAATCTATAAACATCTTGCTGTTTTGGCGGCACATTTCCGAAGTGTACGCGCCCCTGTTCATCAACCCACTGATACACCTCGCCAAGTGCTAATGGCGGCGATAACAAACTACACACGAAAAATCCAATAAGAAGACGTTTATTCATCAATGGCTTTCAGGAACTCATGCACAATCACTCCTCCCACATACTTCCCGTGCAAGCTTCCATTTTTTATTAATCTTACAATGTAGGTTGAGACTATATAACGTAGCGGCCAAACATCACCTTTCTTTAAGTGATCTATTCGTAGACTCAGTAGGCTGGAAAAGACTATTTTCGGATTTTGATATCTGATTCCAGGTTAATGCGGCCATCGTCCTCCAGCACACCGATTTTGTTACCGTCATCACTGAACACCACCGGAATCGGCGTCTGAGACGGCGGCCTTCTGACAAACCGCAGCTCCCAACCAAAACTCTCAATACGGTGCAAGGCCATTGTTTGAAGTGGGCTCAAAATGTCTTCAAGGTCATCCGGAATCGGCTCTTTCTGCTCGCGTTGCTCTCCGCCGAGTTCATCATTCATAATCTTTCCAAGCCCTCATCCTGTTCTATGAATATCCGCTATTTTGCCAACAATCTCGTCAGCCATTACGGTTATCGGTTATTCTAGGAATTCCTGAATTTTTCCGTAAAAAAAGCGTCCCTTTCATCAAAAGGGACGCCCTTGCTAGCCACTCAATGCATGAGTTGTGCTTTCGATTTTACGCAAGCACCACCGGCATCACCTCGTCGGCGATGGATTTGTAATCCTGCATTTGGTGGAAATTGAGGTAACGATAAATATCATCGGCCATGGGCTCCAGGTGCTTCACCGCCTCCCGATATTCTTCCACGGTGGGCAGTTTCGCCAAGGTCGCGGTAACTGCCGCCAATTCCGCCGAGCCCAAATACACGTTGGCATCCTTGCCGAGGCGATTGGGGAAGTTGCGGGTTGAGGTGGAAAATACCGTGGCATTATCCGCCACCCGCGCCTGATTACCCATGCACAGGGAACAGCCTGACACTTCGGTGCGGGCACCGACACTGCCGAAGATGGCGTAATAACCTTCTTCAGTGAGCTGGTGTTCGTCCATTTTGGTGGGGGGTGCGATCCACAAACGCGTCGGCACCGCCCCGCTATGTGCCGCGTGACGCTCCAGCACTTTACCGGCAGCACGATAGTGCCCAATGTTGGTCATGCAGGAACCGATGAACACTTCATCGATTTTTTCACCAGCCACTTCCGACAACAATTTCACGTCGTCCGGATCATTGGGACAGGCCACAATAGGTTCTTTGATCTCGTTAAGATCAATCTCGATCACCGCTGCATATTCGGCATCGGCATCGGGTTGTAATAACTGTGGGTCATCCAGCCAGGCCTGCATGGCATTGATACGACGCTGCAAGGTACGTTCGTCGTCGTAACCATCGGCAATCATCCATTTCAACAAAGTGATGTTGGATTCGAGGTATTCCTGAATCGGTTCTTTGTTGAGTCGCACCGTGCAGCCGTTCGCCGAACGTTCCGCCGAGGCGTCGGACAACTCAAAAGCCTGTTCGACTTTCAGATCGGGCAGGCCCTCTATTTCCAGTACGCGACCGGAGAAAACATTTTTCTTCCCGGCCTTTTCCACCGTTAACAAACCCTGCTGAATCGCCACATAGGGAATCGCGTTGACCAGGTCACGCAGCGTCACGCCCGGTTGCATCTCACCTTTAAAACGCACCAATACCGACTCGGGCATGTCCAGCGGCATTACTCCCAGGGCGGAAGCAAAGGCCACCAACCCGGAACCCGCCGGAAAACTGATGCCCATGGGGAAACGCGTATGCGAATCACCACCAGTGCCGACCGTATCGGGCAACACCATGCGGTTTAACCACGAATGAATAATGCCGTCACCAGGGCGTAACGACACGCCACCGCGAGTTTGAATAAACTCCGGCAAGTCATGTTGCAAAGTGATGTCCACTGGTTTCGGATAGGCAGCGGTGTGACAAAAGCTCTGCATCACCAGATCCGCAGAAAAACCCAGGCAGGCCAACTCTTTGAGTTCGTCGCGGGTCATGGCACCGGTGGTATCCTGCGAGCCCACCGTGGTCATGCGCGGTTCACAATAGGTGCCGGGACGCACGCCGTCCATCCCGCAAGCCTTGCCCACGATTTTTTGCGCAAGGGTGTAACCCTTGCCGATTTTTGTTGCAGAAAGGGCCGGAGGCAGCGGCCGCAAAAACACTTTGGAAGGCTCCAGCCCCAATCCTTCACGGGTTTTGTCAGTGAGCGAGCGGCCGATAATCAACGGAATGCGACCGCCGGCACGCACCTCATCGGGCATCGTCGTCGGAGTCAATTCAAAACTGCTAATCGTCTCTCCTGCCTCATTGGTAATTTTTCCGGCATAGGGATGAATGGTAATCACGTCACCCATTCCCAGTTTGCTCACATCGCACTGAATCGGCAGGCAACCGGAATCTTCCGCAGTGTTGAAAAATATGGGCGCAATATTACCACCCAGCACCATCCCGCCTTGCCGTTTATTGGGCACAAACGGGATATCGTTGCCCATGTGCCATAACACGGAGTTGATGGCCGACTTGCGCGACGAACCGGTGCCCACCACGTCACCCACATAGGCCAGCGGATAGCCCTTTTGTTTGAGTTCTTCGATTTTCTGCAAGGCATCCGGCATCTTGGATATCAGCATCGACTTGGCGTGCAGAGGAATATCGGGGCGACTCCAGGCCTCGGAGGCCGGGGAAAGGTCATCGGTATTGGTTTCACCCGGCACCTTGAACACAGTCACGGTAATGGTCTCGGCCAGCGACTTGCGGCGGGTAAACCAGTCGGCATTGGCCCAGGCATCCACCACCTGTTTGGCGTAGGCATTGTTTTCAGCCTTGGCGACGACATCATGATAGGCATCAAACACCAACAGCGTGTGCGAAAGCGCCGTGGCCGCAACAGGTGCCAACACATCGTTGTCCAACATTTCCACCAGGGTTTCGATGTTGTAACCACCGAGCATGGTGCCCAGCAATTCCGTAGCGCGTGCCGTATCGACCAACGGTGAACTCACTTCGCCCTTGGCCACCGCCGATAAAAACCCCGCCTTCACATAGGCGGCCTGATCCACCCCCGGCGGTATCCGATTGACCAGCAAGTCCACCAGAAAATCCGCTTCGCCCGCAAGCGGCGCTTTCAACAATTCCACTAACGCGGCGACTTGTTCGGTGTTCAGGGGCAAGGGCGGCAGGCCGTCTTCGGCGCGTTCTGCGACATGCTTTCGGTAGGCTTCTAACATAAGGTTCTCTCTAACTTTTCTTTACTAAAAAAAGAATAAAATCAATGCGGAAACATTGTCGACAAGCTTTTTATTATAACCGATTCCAGGCCACTGGCGCGAACCTGGCGAGATTTTGACTTGCGTTTGTAGCTAGCTGAAAAATGGCAAAATGCATATTTTTACAGCTTAACTTCCCGAAAAAATAAACAGGCCATTATTACACAGATATTATCTATTCATATATACGACCAACAAAAACAAGTAACACACTGTAATTATTATAAAAATATACGATTATTGTAATATTTAACTATTCACATTACTATTCACAATATGACATTATCTATTATTGAAAGTCTTCGGCGAGGCCCGGCCAGCTCCAGAGAACTCCAGCTGCTGACGGGCCTGAGTCAGGCAACGATTTCACGGCAATTGAGCGCATTTGGCGACAGGATTGTGAAAATGGGCAGTGGGCGCGCCACGCGGTATGCCATGGCGACCAATGCTTTTGATGTGGGTGATCGATTGCCCCTCTATGCCATTGACCCGCACGGTAATTCCGTGCAAATCGCCAGTATCCGGCCACTGGCCCACGGCGGATATTATGTTGAGCGAACCACAGGCACGCCAGCAATTTTACTGGGAAATCGAGGTGATGGCGTATTCGATGACCTGCCCTATTTCTTAGAAGACCTTCGTCCACAGGGTTTTTTGGGTCGGCAAGTTGCGCAATCACTTGCTAAGAACGCCGGGTTTCCCGCTGACCCACGACACTGGACGGTTGGGCACATCGGCAGCTACCTAGTGGCTAGCGGTGATGATTTACCCGGCAATTTTCAATTGGGCCGACAAAGCCTGCTGAGACCGCGACACGAACTCGTTACGACGCGCCGACAGGATTACCCCGCGATGGCCGAGTCCGTTTTGGACGGGAAAATCCCTGGCTCATCAGCCGGGGGAGAGCAACCAAAATTTACCGCGTTCAGTGAAAATGGCGCGCATGTCATTGTGAAGTTTTCGCCCGCGGGCGATGATCCGGTCGCTCGACGTTGGCGTGACATTTTGCTGACGGAATATCATGCTGAGAGAATTCTACGAGACACTCCTGGTCGAGCTGTTGATTGTCAGATTTACGAAAACGGTGGCCGACTGTTTCTTGAATCACAACGCTTTGATCGTCACGGTGACATTGGCCGCATGCCGATGATTTCCTTAAGGGTCATTGATGCCGAGTTTGTGGGTTTAGGCAGTCATTGGCCGGCCGTAATGGCAGCCCTCGCGGAGCGTGATTTAGTCACCATCGAACATCTTAACGATGCACGAGTGCTCTATGAGTTTGGGCGGCTTATCAATAACACCGACATGCATTTGGGTAACCTGAGCCTGGCCTACGACGGCGGCGTGTTTCGATTACTCCCCGTCTACGACATGTGCTCAATGGGGTTTGCACCCAAATCCGGCGAGGTTGCCCCCTATCGTTTTGAGGCTCATGTCATTGTGGATGACGACGCATTTAGCGACACCGAATATGCGGCAAACCTGGCCACGACTTTTTGGGACGCGTTAGCCTCAGACGAAAGAATTTCACCTGAGCTTCGCGAATTCCTGGCATAAGGCAACCCGATTAAACATTTGTAGTTTCCAAAGAAAGCTAAGCACATGTCGACAGGGGTAAGCTGCCACCGAATATAGTATTATTCGCCCCCGTTCCCCTTATCAGACAGTTTGGAGTCAGCATGGATCTCAGCAGCCTCACGGCAATTTCCCCTATCGATGGCCGATATGGCTCTAAATGTGCCGATCTTCGGCCTATCTTCAGCGAATATGGCCTGATCCGTCATCGCGTACTGGTGGAGGTGCGCTGGTTGCAGATGCTCGCGGCCCATCCGGGCATCCCCGAAGTGCCGACTTTCTCCGCACACGCCCGCAAGCTGCTCGATGACATCGTCGATAAGTTTCACGAAGAAGATGCCCAGCGAGTCAAGAATATCGAGCGCACCACCAATCACGACGTGAAGGCGGTGGAGTATTTTCTCAAAGAGAAAATCACCGGTAACGACGAGCTGGAGGCAGTGAGTGAATTCATCCACTTTGCCTGCACCTCCGAGGACATTAACAATCTCTCCTATGCACTCATGCTGCGCGAAGCCCGTGCCCAGGTTTTGTTGCCGCAAATGGACGAAGTGATCGACGCGATTCGCACCCTGGCCCATGAACACGCTACGCAACCCATGTTGTCCCGCACTCACGGCCAGACCGCCTCCCCCACCACCGTGGGCAAAGAATTCGCCAATGTGGTCGCGCGCCTGCGACGCCAACGCGCGCAGTTAGTCGCCGTGCCCATGCTGGGTAAAATCAATGGGGCGGTAGGCAACTACAACGCTCACCTGTGCGCTTATCCGGAATTGGATTGGGCCGACATCGCCGAGAAATTCGTCACCAGCCTGGGGCTGGACTTCAACCCCTACACCATCCAGATTGAGCCACATGACTACATCGCCGAACTGTTTGATACCGTGGCGCGCTTTAATACCATCCTCATCGATTTCGACCGCGACCTGTGGGGCTATATTTCGTTAGGCTATTTCAAACAAAAAACCATCGCCGGCGAAGTGGGCTCAAGCACCATGCCGCACAAGGTGAATCCCATTGATTTCGAAAATTCCGAAGGCAACCTGGGGCTGGCTAATGCCATCTTCAACCACCTTTCGGCCAAGTTACCGATTTCCCGCTGGCAGCGTGACCTCACCGACTCCACCGTGCTGCGCAACCTCGGCGTCGGCGTTGGCCACTCGGTAATCGCCTACCAATCCACGCTCAAAGGCATCAGCAAACTGGAAGTAAACCCGCAACGCCTCAACGAAGATTTAAGCAATTGCTGGGAAGTATTAGCCGAACCCGTGCAAACTGTAATGCGCCGCTACGGCATCGAAAAGCCTTACGAAAAACTCAAAGAACTCACTCGCGGCACTGGCATTGACCGGGCGAAACTCCAACAATTTGTCACGACACTCGATATTCCGGAAGAAGCCAAGGCGGCACTGTTGAAGCTCAGCCCGGCCAGCTATCTCGGCACCGCCGCACAACAGGCAGAAAAAGTGTAGCCCTCGGCCACCCTGGAAACCTGTTCCTTATATTCGTTACGCCATTTATTCGTTATAACAGGGCGTTTCCGTCAGAAAATAGACACGATAATCACGGAAAATTGTCACCCTCGTCATGAACACGCGGCAAACTGTATACAATTCGTGCAAATCTGTCGATTGACGATACAACCATCAGTAAAATCCACTACTAAAAACCGCTTAAAAAAGTTGGCACGCCACCTGCAATATAACAAGTGTGTGACAGGTTCCTTCTCCCCCCCGGGACTTATCACATGATTACTCTCCCTTCAAAGGGGCGCGCAAGCGCCCCTTTTTTTATCCCCAAAATTGGCCCCTCAGTCAATCAAGTGTCCAATTTATCATCCTTTTATAGCTACACCCCTTACGTTTTCATGTGGTTTTTGTGACGGAGTTCACAGCACTTGGTGCAGGTATTTGCATAATTAATCTGGAAGGACGCAACGGATTCTCCTCCCTCCCATGCAGAATGCCGTTGCTATTCTCCTCTATTTAGGCCGCATCTCAGTATGCGGCCCTTTTTTATCCCCCCAATTTTCCGACTTAACGCTCCCCTCCCTGTCGCATCGCGTAAACTAGCGCATGGAAAAAATTCTGACCCTGCTGGGGAAACGCTCCGCCGCCGCTTTCCTACGCGACTATTGGCAAAAATGCCCGTTGCTGATCCGCGGCGCCATCCCTGACTTCCAATCCCCCATCAGTCCTGACGAACTGGCAGGACTTTGCTGTGAAGAGGACGTGGAGTCGCGGCTGATCCTCGAACAGGCAAGCCCATCACCCTGGTGTGTCGAGCACGGCCCGCTAGAAGAAAAACGTTTCAGCACGCTACCGGAGACTCACTGGACATTGCTGGTGCAGGAATGCAACCGTTACGTTCCCGAGCTTGCGGAGCTGTTAACGCAATTCAATTTCATCCCCAATTGGCGGGTGGACGACATCATGGCCAGTTATGCCCCGGCACAGGGCTCAGTGGGCCCTCACGTCGATCAATACGATGTATTTTTGCTACAGGCCTTTGGCTCTCGCCGTTGGCAAATCAGCCAACAAACCGTTAATGCAGGGAATCAGTTACCCGGACTCGACCTCTGCATCCTGCGCGACTTCATCGTCTCCGAGGAATGGATACTGCAACCCGGCGACATGCTTTATCTGCCACCCGGAGTGGCCCATCACGGTGTCGCACTGGAAGACTGCATTACCTTGTCGATCGGATTCCGCGCCCCCAGTCATGCCGGTCTGCTCAGCGGTTTTGTCGACCATGTAGCCGCCCGACTCGGCCCGGATCAACGTTATAACGACCCCGATCTTGCCCCGCAAAAAGAACCCGCTGAAATTTCATCAACGGCCCTTGCCCAGGTGCGGGATATCCTGCGAAAAATCCTCAGCGACGATGCAGCCATCGACCACTGGTTCGGTGAATTCATCACCGAGGCCAAAAATACGCAGCCAGATAGCGTCGAAAACGAGACACTGAGTCCCCAACAATTCCTGAAAAAATTCGAACAAACCGGCATTCTTTTTCGCAATGAAGAACTGCGTTTTGCCTTTACCCGACAACACCACAGCGCCACGCTGTTTATCGATGGTCATGCCTTTCCCTTAAGCGCCGAACTGGCCTTCGCCGCAGTCCTGCTATGCGGGCATCCTGTGCTACCCTACACATCGTTACACACGGAAATAAAACAAGTCGCCTTTGTCAATTTGTTAACCACCCTGTATAACCAAAACTATGTCAACTTCGAAGATGCCTAACACCCATAAACCCTACACCATCAAGCGCGTCACCTGGCAGAATGCCGAAACAGAATTACGCATCCTGCGCGAATTCGTTTTTATTGGCGAGCAACAAGTGCCACCCAAACTGGAATGGGACGGTAAAGACGAGAATTGTGTACACATCCTCGCACAAGATGAAAAAGGTCGTGGCATTGGCACCGCACGCATGACCGCCGAAGGTCAGATTGGCCGCATGGCGGTATTACGCACCTGGCGTCATCGGGGGGTTGGCAGCGACATGCTCACCGCCCTGCTCACCATCGCCAGGGCACGGCAATTAGCGCGTGTACAACTCGACTCACAAACACACGCCGTCGATTTTTACCTGCGACACAATTTTATCGCGCAAGGCGAAACTTTTATGGATGCCGGTATTCCCCATCAACACATGACACTCTCATTGCCCTCCCTGGCGGTTCATATCAATATTCATGAATTATCCAAACAAATACTGGGAGAGACCCGAGGTTATATCGATCTTAAAGGACTCGAAGACAACAAACTGGCCGCCATCCACATGGTCAGTCAGGGACAACGCTCATTGAATCTGTTTACCCCTAACCTGGATCCACGCGTGTTTGATAACGAGGAATTTATCGAGGCCGTAAAAAATATCGCGTTGCACAACCCTCGCTCACGAGTCAACATCCTGATCCTGGATCCATCGGAGATCGTCTCACGAGGGCATCGCATCGTGGAGCTGGCGCGCAAGATCAGCAGCCACGTTTTCATTCATCGCGCCGACAGCGAAGACCATAACCGTGTAGATACCTTCATGGTGGTTGATAAAGTGGGTATGATTCGTCGGGCACACAATGACCGCTTTGAGGGACTGGCCGAATTCAACAACCCGGCCGAAGCCCGACTGTTACTCAAAACCTTCAACGACGCCTGGGAACGCAGCCAGCCAGAACCTGAATTACGTCGTCTGTATCTGTAAGCACCCAGATGAAAAACGCTATTTTTTGCGGATTTATCACCGTCATTTTATCGAACACGTCAATCGCTGCTGGCAATCATCCTACGGCCGGCGCCTGTTCATCAGACAAACCCTATTTCGCCATATGCACCCACAGCCTGCACAGTCTGGAAGGCTGGTACGGTAAGCACTGCTATAAAGATCGCGCCGCGGCACAAGCTGAAGCAGAACACCATGCAGCAAGGTTCCACAAGAAAAACATGCGTTGGACGGGAGTCAATAACTTCAGGGGAATGATAGATTAAGCCAAAAGGAAAATTAACCGCAAACTCAACTTATTCCTTTTATACTTACCCTTTTATTTTTTCTCTGCCTTCTTTCTGCAACGCCCACAAATTGGCATAAATGCCGCGCTGTTCCAGCAGTTGAAAATGGCTGCCACGTTCAACGATGCGACCCTGATCCATCACCAGAATTTGATCGGCGTCAACAATGGTCGACAAACGATGAGCAATCACCAAGGTGGTGTGTTCCGCACTCGCTTGTTTCAGCGCACTCAAAATCGCCTGTTCGGATTCGCTGTCCAGCGCCGAGGTGGCTTCATCAAAAACCAGTATCCGGGGTCGTTTCAGAATCGCACGAGCAATGGCAACCCGTTGTTTCTCCCCACCAGATAATTTCAACCCCCGTTCACCCACCACGGTGTCGTAACCTTCCGGCAGGCTCTGCACAAAATCATGTAACTGTGCCAGCTTCGCGGCCTCAATAATTTCATCTTGCGTAGCCTCCGGTCGTGCATAGGCAAGGTTGTATTGAAGACTTTCGTTAAACAACACCGTGTCTTGCGGCACGATGCCAATGGCCGCACGCAAGCTGGCCTGGGTGACCTTACTGAGGTCTTGCCCATCTATCAATATCCGTCCCTGTCCCACGTTATAAAAACGAAACAACAAACGCGCCAAAGTAGACTTTCCTGCACCGCTAGCCCCCACCACCGCCACTTTTTCTCCGGGCGAAATAGTAAAATCGATATCGTGCAAAATCGGACGTTCCTCTTGATAGGCGAATGCCACGTGTTCAAAACGCACTTCACCCTGCGTAACGTTCAACTCAGGGGCATCAGGCCGGTCAACAATTTCCGGCTCTTCATCCAGCAATTTTATTAACTGTTCCATGTCGGTGAGGCTGTGTTTCATCTGCCGATAAACGATGCCAAGAAAACCCAGCGGGATAAACAACTGCAATAAAAAAGCATTCACCAAGACAAAATCACCAATGCTCATGTCGCCGTTGCGCACTTCGTCTGCGGCAAAAAACATAATGAGCGTGACACCAATGGCAATAATGACCGCCTGTCCAAAGTTCAGCGCCGACATGGATGTCTGGCTGATAACGGCGTTGTCTTCCCACTTGTCCAGCGTCGCATCGCAGCGCTTCAGCTCCAGCGCCTCATTACAAAAATACTTCACCGTTTCATAATTGATGAGGCCTTCAATGGCCTCGTTGTTGGCCTGCGATTCGTAACGATTCATCGCCAAGCGATATTCCATACGCCAATTAGTGACCGCAAAGGTAAAGCCCACATAAACGAAGACGCTACCAAAAATAATCAGGGTAAACACAATATCGTATTGATTCATCAAAATACCGGCCACCAGCAAAAACTCCACCATAATAGGCACGATGCTGAAGGTAAGATAATTCAACAGGCTGCTGAGGCTAGCGGCACCGCGCGACAGATCGCGACTGATGGCGCCGGTTTTTCGTTCTAGATGAAAACGCAAGGCCAGATTGTGAAGATGCTCAAGGGTGCGCAGTGTGAGCCGGCGCATAGCGCGATAGCGTACCCGGGTAAACAGTACATCACGCAATTCGTTAAACAAAGACGAACTCAAACGCAACGCACCGTAGGCCAACAGCAAGGCCACCGGCAACACCAACAGCAAGTCCACCTCCAAGTCCAGGTCGTCCACCAAACCTTTCAATACCAGCGGCACACCCACGTTAGCAACCTTGGCCAGTATCAAACTGCTCAACGCAAACAATACCCGGCCACGGTACTCCCACAAATAGGGTAGCAAGGCGCGAATATTCGCCCAGTCCTTGCGGTTTTGGGCGGGGGCGGCGGTATAGCGATAACGAGCAGTCATGGGGGCTGGATAACCTCTACGGGTAAAAAAATCATTAATTAAACATCCCCGCCCCAAGGGGCGGGGTATTAACATCATTTCGTCACACTGGCGCAGGCCGGTGTCCAGGAGTTTCAACCTCTGGATTCTGGCCGCAGCCTGTCCCGGCGAAGACCGGGGCCAGAATGACGACATTCGCAGCGAGCTGCGGGGAATTAAACCCTAAGAAATTAAATAGAAGTCCAAAGATTGGAATGCAATACCTGAGGCACGCCCCTTAATTTCTACCGAAAAAGCCGACAGAATAGACGCTCATCATAATCGCCCGGCCTTGTAATTCCCATTGCGGTCACCACCCCGTGCCCTCCGCCCATATTTTCATGCACGAAGCGAATTTTTCGAGTCTTTTCTCTAAAGGATCTTTTATATCAGTCGATGATAAATGTGTATGATCAATACGTATATTGACATAGAAAAAATTGATGTTCCGTACTAATTTAGCCCGGAATATAAATTCATCTACTTTCACTCGCCAGCGATAAATGGCGCACCGGGAGTCCGTAGTATGCAATTTAGTCATTCAACCACCCGGTACCGGTTTGCCAAGCGTCAAATGACGGTACGGACTGACGTATCTCTTAAGCCTCCCTTTTCCACTCTGATTGATGGGAAATTGAAAACCGTCCTCTGTCATCAAAAAGATGTCAGAGCGCATGGTTTTCCACCCAAATCCTGAGTGGGAAATTCAAGAACCTCATAGATAAATAGCGACATTATACTCACACGTTAACCGCTTCGATTCAGACATTCGTGTCAAACGTTCGTTTCGGGTACGCAGGAGATCCATTTTGCTTAAAGTCCTCATCAACGCCCTTTCTCACATTAGCTGGCGTAAAAAAATCCTCGGTTATTCAGCACTTTATATTGCGCTGGTACTCGGCATTGGTGTGTTTGGCGCCTACACCATTGACCAGCAAAACCAGTCCATGGCCGAGATCGTCCTGGGCTCACAACAGCGGGTAAATGGGGCTGCCAATGCGCGTGTCGCAGTGGTAGAAATGGGGCGCGCCCTAGCCAGTGTGGTCGCCGCAGAAGAACGTTATGAGATCCGCCTACAAGCCGTCGGCGCCATCCGCTCTCTTTCATTGTTGGATGAACAAATTCAGGTTCTCGGCGAAACCCTCACCAACAGCGCTGAGCTAAAAAACATTTCTGCGTTAATTAAACGCATGCGGCCTACCCAGATGCAGGTGATCAAGTCGGCAAAGAAAAATAATGACAGCAGCGCCATGGAAAAGATGGGGTCGATCACAGAGGACGCCCAAAAAGTAGATGACCTCTCTCAACAGTTGGTGGATAAGGAACGCCTCTTATTGACCGCCTTACAGGAAACCTCATCTGCAAAAAGCTCCACGGCAATCACCATCTTGATATGGGTGGTGGGTATCGGGCTGTTGGTAGGTATCGCCACCAGTCTCTTCGCCGCCTACTTGGTAACAAAGCCCTTGGGCATAATTGAGACCTCCATGACCTCCCTCGCAGAAGGCGATTTACGAATAAGTCTGGACGATGCTGGCACCGATGAAATCGGTCGTACCGTCAGTGCCATGTCGCGCACCGTATCGAATCTGCATCAATTGATTTCCCAAATCCGTGGCGATGCGGAACTGCTCACCCGACAATCTGCCGAAGTGGGAGACACCGCACAGGTGGTTAACGCCGTGTCCATCAAACTCCACGACAGCGTGGAAGCCATTCAGGAAGATACCAACGTAGTGCATTCCGTCACGGACTCGGTAGCGGATCGCCTCGGACGCGCTGCGGAAGGCGCACAAAAAACCGCGGAATCCACCCGTTTATCCGCACAACAATTAATGCATAGCGTAAAAGAGTTTGAACGTTTTCAGTCCGATATGGAACAAACCGCGCAAGCCACTCGCGAATTATCCCACGCGGCAGACCAGGTCACTTCCATCACAGACACCATCAGTAATATTTCATCACAAACCAATTTGCTAGCGCTCAATGCCGCCATTGAAGCCGCTCGCGCTGGCGATCACGGTCGCGGTTTTGCCGTCGTGGCCGATGAAGTACGTCAGTTGGCAAAACGCACCGAAGAAGCCACCTCGGAAATTTCCGGTCTTGTGGAAGGTATTTCCAACAGCGTCGGTGCCACGGTAAATGCCCTGGAGACCAGTGTGACGGACGCCAAAGAAAATATCGACCGCTTGACCCTGCTTGCCGATGAGGTCACGGAAAGCAGTCGTCAGGTTGAGGAAATGCGCTCTTACATGATCGAGGTCGAAGACCTTATGAATTCGCAAACTCAGGCCGTAGACAGTATCACTTTAGCGATGACCCAGTTACTGGAAGTTTCTGGCGACGCCAATATCGAAACAGACAAACTCAACGTTTTGTCGCAAAGTCTGGATATCGCCGCGACCAACCTGAACTCTGCTGTGGACCGTTTCAAACTCTAAATATCAAAGACAAACTCCACACGCTCTTATTTGAAAATAACCAGGAATTAATCTCGACACAGGAGAAAATCATGAAAACAATACAGCTTTCAAAGTTCGGATTTGCCAGCCTATTATTTACGCTACTTGCCACACTCTTTTCGGGCGCGACAATTGCCGCAGAATTAACCACTTACCTGCGGCCCGCTGACATTCCCCAGCCCAACAATAATCGCATCACCCCCAACCGGGTGGAGCTGGGCAAGATGTTGTTTTTCGATCCTCGCCTCTCCGGTTCTAACTGGATCAGTTGCGCCACCTGCCACAACCCCGCAATGGGCTGGTCCGACGGCCTCCCCACCGCCATTGGTCATGGGCAAAAAGTGCTGGCCCGTTCCACCCCAACTATTCTCAACAGTGCTTATCAGCCTTTGCATATGTGGGATGGTCGATCCCGCGGTTTGGAAAAACAGGCTTTAGGCCCCATTGAAGCAGAAGGTGAAATGGCTCAAAACATTGAAAAAGATGAAGGCAAACTCAAGAGTCTGTTGGCAGAATTAAAACACCTCAAGGGTTACCGCGATGCATTTGAGGCTGCTTATCCAGGCGAAGGCATCACCAAAAAAACCATTGCCAAGGCCATTGCCAGTTTTGAGCGCACCATCGTTTCCACCGATGGGCCTTTTGACCTTTGGGTGAAAGGGGAAAAATATGCTATGAGCAAAGCAGCCATTCGTGGCTTTAAAGTCTTCGAAGGAAAAGCCAATTGCGCAAAATGCCACATCGGTTTTAATTTCACCGACAATGGCTTCCATAATATCGGACTAAAAGATGCAACTGATGCCGGACGTTACGCTATTCGAAAAGTGGAAATACTGATCGGCGCTTTCAAAACCCCCACCCTGCGTGATGTTGCCTTAACCGCTCCGTACATGCACAACGGCGCCTACAACACATTGGAAGAAGTCGTCGAACACTACAATCGTGGTGGTCTCGCCGTAGAAAATCTCTCGCCCAACATCAAAAAACTGAATCTCACCAACGGTGAAA
Organism: uncultured Ectothiorhodospiraceae bacterium; assembly: GCA_964401355.1. Taxonomy (GTDB): domain Bacteria; phylum Pseudomonadota; class Gammaproteobacteria; order SZUA-152; family SZUA-152; genus SZUA-152. The sequence continues at coordinate 34,101 of CAYNYJ010000018.1, forward strand.
AAGCCGATTTAATCGAATTCATGAAATCACTCACCGGTGAAGCCAACCCTATCACGTATCCAGTACTGCCAGCTGAATAATGCCGTTTAACAACAACGAGGAAAACCTAATGAAACCACAAAATTTATTCGGCGCCAGCTTAATCAGTTTATCGATGTTGTTTACTGCAACGGCCTTTTCCGCAGAAATAGCTATAGCGCAACAGAACAAGAGCTTCAGAATGGACGGCAATAAAATCGAAACCATTACCATCAATGCAGGTGACACCATTCGCTTCAATAATGAAGACCCTTATTTCCACAATATTTATTCTCTGTCGGATCTCAAAACCTTTGACCTCGGTTCCTTTCCCCAGGGTCAGTCAAAAACCATCATCTTTGACAAAACCGGCATGATCGAAGTGGAATGCGCCATTCATCCGGAAATGTACATGGAGGTCACCGTGCAATGAACACGACACTGATCAGAATGACAACCATAATGCTCTCAGTAAGCGTTGTGGTATTTTCATTACTGTCGTCCATCGCATTAACTGATAGCCGCAAAGCCATAAATGCAGAACTGGCCAAACCCGTGGTTCGTGGCGGTATCGTATTCAAGAACTATTGCACTCTGTGCCATGGGGAACGGGCCGATGGCATGGCTCGCGCAGCGAAACTTTATGGGGTAACGAGCTTGGGCATACGGCCAGAAAAATCTCGCTATTATTTTAAAATCATCCGCGGCGGCGGCCCAGCAGTTGGAAAATCGGAATTCATGCCCCCCTGGGAACATGAGCTGTCGGAAGAGCAAATCAACGATGTTGTTGCCTATCTCAAGATCGTCAGCTTTGGCGAAAAACGTGGCGAGGTCGTATTCAAAACCAATTGCATCCTCTGTCACGGCATTAAGGCCAATGGTAAAGGGCGTGCCGCCAAACTCTACAACCCACCGCCCGCCAATCTGACCAAAAGTGAAAAAAATGACGATTATAAAACCATGATCATCACTTACGGCGGTCAGGCTATGGGTCGCTCAGAATTCATGCCAATCTGGGGTGAACAACTTTCCGAACAGGAAATCGCCGATGTGGTCATCTACTTGCGTACTATTCTGAAAAATAAACAAGCGCGTCACTCCTCATAACACGCTAACCAGAAAGGGACAGCCACGGTTATCCCTTTCTGGTTTTTCCCAACAACTGGTTTGTCGCTACGTTACTATTAATCCGGCTTCAAAATAGATCATCCTGATCCATTTTGAGTCGCCCACAAAACACCGGCGAAAATAGGCGAATTTGCGGGTATTTTGCGGCCTCGCGTTGGCTATCGCCAACGGCAGTGCAGCCTTGCACCGCATTCTTTTTGTTGCAAGAATAATCCCGCTTATAGAACGGCCGGATTAATAAATCAAAATCAACCGCTCAAGCGATCGTAAATCCGGAACCCTGCCACATAAGTGCCAATGGCAGAACCAATCGTGCTGAACATGAACACCAACAGCGTACGTGTCACACGATTTCTCCACCAGCCGCGAATCGTGGTGGTGTCTGAACGCAATTTACTAAAGTCGCCCACCTTGGGTCGTCGTAAATACACTTCGATACCCGCCGTCACCATGCCAGCACCAATGGTCGGATTCAGTGAAGTCAGCGGTGCCGCCAAAAAGGCACCGATCACCGTCAAAGGATGTGCGGCGGCAAGAAGTGCACCCAATGCTGCCAAGCCGCCATTGATCAGCACCCAATCCATCACTAGCTCCCAACCCATTTCCGGGCTGCGAGAAAAGCCAATGCCAAATCCCAGGAATACCAAGCCCACGATGAACCACGGTAAATATTTAAGCCAGCGTTTGCCTGTCGGCACGGCGTCAAGACGTTCAATCACTTGGTCTGCAGCGGTCACTTCAGACGAAGCTTGGGGCGCGGTTGCCATCGACTCCTGTTGCGCCTGTCGGTTCTTATCAACACCGGCAATCTCAGAAAATCGTTTCACCATGCCCGCCAGGTGACCGGCACCAATCACTACCAGAATATTCTCGTGAGGATGCTTGGCCACCTCCTGTTGCAGGCGTGCCACCATGTAATGATCACGTTCACCAATGAGCGGCAGAAACAAATCTTGTTCCTCCTCGGCAAATTGCGCGAAAGTGGATTCCAGAATATCACCCTCTTTAAGACGTTCAATTTCTTCTTTGCTGACTTTTTCACTGGAAACCACACTGGCCACCAGGCCCGCGATCAAATTCATGCGCCGCCACCAGGGTACATTGCGATAAATACGTTTCAGTGTTGTGCCCACTTCACGATCAATCAGCAACACAGGCAACTTGGCGGCCTTGGCACAGTCAATCGCCTCGCGCATTTCCGCACCCGGCTGAATTCCCATTTGCTCGGCGGCTTTTTGCTGGAAGGCACCCAAGGCAAGACTGGCAGCAACCATTGACGCCTTGCCGTCACGAATAACCTGAAATAGATCCATCTTTGCCAGCGCATCGGGATCGACGATAGAGTTATAACGACTGGGACAAAGCTCGACGGCGACCGCATCATATTCGCCACCTTCGATGAGCTCTTTAACTTTTTCAGCGCTGGCTCGCGACACATGTGCAGTGCCCAACAAAGTGATACGGCTGCCACCAATCATAACCGTGGCCATAGGCTCTTCGGCCACAGCTCCCTGATTTTCGTTAACATCTTTTACTTCGGAAGATTCAGATTCTTTATTCAAAATATTTTCCATGCATAATTTTAAAAGTCATTATTTGAAAGCAACACTGGCTGCGCTAGGCCCGAGACATAAATTTGTTGCCGTCGGTATTTATTTTGATCACTTCACCAGCTTCAATATATTCCGGCACCTGTACTTCCAGACCGGTAACGAGTGTCGCAGGCTTGGTGCGGCCCGCTGCAGTTGCACCCTTTAATGCCGGCGCAGTATCTTTAATTTTCAGACTGATTGTCTGCGGCAACTCGATACCCAGCACACGTTCATCAACAATCAGTACGTGAATACCTTCCAGTCCATCTACCAGATAACCCAGGTCATCTTCTAATTCGGATTTACTGAGGGTGTACTGGCTGTAATCCTCAATATCCATAAAAGTAAACATGTCACCATCCTCATATAAAAACTGCGCCTGCCGCTTGATAAGATCCATCTCCGTAAACATGTCATCGGCCTTGCAACTCTCATCCAGTTTCTGCCCGGTCTGTGCATTTTTGAAACGGATTTTATACATCGTTTGAGCACCACGGGAAGACGGGCTACGCGACTCGATGGTCTTGACCACATACGGTGCGCCATTGATCTCAACCACATTACCTCTTTTTAAGTCACTCGCCTTTGGCATGCTGATTCCTTTTTCTTTGTTTAAACATTACTGTACCTAACACTCCGCTCGCGGGGACACCCTACGCACTCAGCACTCAGCCCTATTCAGTGCTGTAATTTTCCGTAAAGCCGTTTATACAACCCGTCACTCTGCAGCAACTCTTCGTGCTGACCTTCTTCAATGATTTGCCCGGCATCAAACACATACACACGATCGGCCTGCTTCACCGCACTTAAACGATGGGCAATAATCAGCGTGGTGCGGTTTTCTAAAAATGATTGCAAAGCCTGGTGCAACTTCGCCTCAGTCTCCGCATCTAATGCCGAAGTCGCTTCGTCCAGAATCACGATCTTTGGATCCGACAACACCATACGCGCAATTGCCAGCCGTTGCCGCTGCCCGCCGGAAAGTCGAATGCCCTGTTTCCCCACTATTGTATCTAATTTGTTCGGCATCGACTCCACCACGCCACTCAACTGTGCGACCGCCAGGGCCTGCCACAGTTGCGCATCGGTAAATTCCTGCCCCAATGATAAATTCATGCGCACCGTATCATTGAACATGGCGGGATGCTGCAACACCGTCGCCACATTTTCCCGCACCACGTCCAGGCCAATCTCAGTAACCGCTACCCCATCGAAATACAACATGCCGCTTTGTGGCGCGTACATCCCTAGCACGACTTGCACCAGGGTAGATTTGCCACCGCCACTGGCTCCCACCAACGCGACCTTTTCCCCGGCTTGTATCTCAAGGTTGACGTGATTGAGCACCCACGCGCTTGCTGCCTCATTTTTATCTGACGAATACCTAAAGCACACATCCTCGACCCGCAGTCCCACGGTTTTTTTGCCGTCAAAAGGATTGTGTATATGCACATAACGCGGTTCCAGCTTCAGCGCCAGCAAGCGGTTGATGCGCCCCAACGCTGCTTTTGCCGCAAAAAAGGCATACTGGATATTCAACAATTCTTGCACCGGCCCCATCATAAACCAGAGATAACCAAACACCGCCATCATCTCGCCAATGCTCAAATCCGAGAACACCACCATCAGCATAGTAATGGCACGGAACACGTCAAAGCCCAGCAGAAATACCCCAAAGGAAAATCGTGAGGCGGCATCGCTTTTCCAGGAAAACTCCGCCGAATACGAACGGATATTTCGCGCCTTGTTCACCACGTCGCGTAAATAAAAACTTTCCCGATTACTGGCACGAATCTGTTGTATCGCATCCAGAGTTTCCGTCAAGGCCTGCTGGAAAATTTCAAAGGCAGCATTCTCATGTTTTTTGAGATGTTTGACCCGCTTACCCAACACCATGGTGAAATAAATCACCAATGGATTCATCAACAAAATAAACAATGCCAGTTGCCAGTGCATCCACAACAACACTGCGGAAATACCCACCACCGTCAGCGCAGAAATAATGCTTTTGGCGATGGATTGCCCGATAAATTCATCAATCGCATTCATGTCGGTGACAAAATGGGAGGCCACAGCACCGCTGCCCAAAGTTTCATATTCCGACATGGACACCCGCTTAAGGCGAGCCAGAAGAGAGGTGCGAATACGAAAAGTAATATCCTTGGCAATCAGGGTAAATTCGCGCACTTGCCATATGCTCATTACCAGGGCCGCTACTCGCAGCAATACCGTGATCAGCAGGATAAACAAAATATACAGGGTCGGCCCCGACCAGTCGGCCGGGAATAAATCATCCACCCAAGCAACCAGCATCCCCGGCTGTTTTAACAGCACTTCATCGACCAGCAATGGAAACAACAATGGAATCGGAATGCTCGCCAGCACCGACAATAGCGCGACGATATTTGCCACTAGCAATACACGCTTATGCTCGCGCGCAATGCCGACAATATATTTCCAGTTATAACCTGCGGCAGGAATGCTCACTTTGGCTTCGGACAATGAATCTTTGCTCATCGCTGCGGCTTATCGACCTCGCATGAACAGTTTGTCCAACTGATCCATGTTCATTTGTACCCAGGTGGGTCGGCCATGATTGCATTGGCCGCTGCGTTCGGTGGTTTCCATATCCCGCAACAAGGCGTTCATTTCCGCAATACTGAGTCGGCGATTGGCCCGCACTGAACCATGACAGGCCATGGTGCCCAACAGCTCGTTAATGGCCTCGCGCACCCGGCGTGTGGTGCCGTAGGTTGCCAGGTCCGATAACACATCACGCACCAGCCCCTCAATATCGGCATCACGCAACAGGCTGGGCACCTGACGCACCACAATCATCTCGGGGCCCATGGCCTCCACCACAAAACCCAGCTCTTCGAACACTTCAGAAAAAGTTGCCGGCAATTTCGCTTCGGCCTCGTTGACATTAATGCTCAACGGCACCAGCAGGGGTTGCGACTTCACACCCTCCCCATCCAGCGCGATTTTCATACGCTCGTAAGTAATGCGCTCGTGGGCGGCGTGCATGTCCACCAACACCAGGCCGTGCTGGTTTTCGGCAAGAATGTACACACCCTGTAATTGTGCAATGGCATAACCTAAAATGGGGATATCGCTATTTCCTGTGTCAACCAACCCCTCATTTTCCGCAACCTGCGTTCCTCCTTGAGACAAGGTTTGATAACCGCGCATTTGTTCTTGTACGGCCTGCGGCGTGACAACTCGTGACGAAAACCCCGACGATGCCGGTCGCGGATAGGACAAACCAAATTGTTGCGCCAACGCAGGCGGCGAATCCGTCGACGTTGTTCCTTCCGAAAAGGCATTGATCGCTGATGTTGCAATGGGCGCAGCGGCATCCACAGCGGGCCGCGCCTCGGCCAGGGCCTGATGCAGACTGCGAAACAAAAAATCATGCACCATGCGACCTTCACGAAAACGAACCTCGTGTTTAGTGGGGTGCACATTCACATCCACCACCGTCGGGTCTAACTCTAAATAGAGCACGTAAGCCGGGTGCCGGCCGTGATACAACACATCCTGATACGATTGGCGGATGGCGTGGGTCACCAACTTGTCACGCACCATACGGCGATTGACGAAGAAATACTGCATGTCGGCTTGTGAACGTGAAAAGGTCGGCAGCGCCACCCAGCCCCACAGCCGCATCCCTGCCGCCTTGAATTCAATCTGCAAGGTATGATTGGCAAACTCTTTGCCACACACTTGCGCCACACGCTGAAGTTGATCCGCCGTTTCCGTGGCCGGCCGCCATTTTTGTACGACTCGTTGGTTGTGACTGAGGGTGATGCTCACATCGAAGCGACTCAGTGCGATGCGTTTAACGACTTTTTCCAAATGTGAAAATTCAGTTTTTTCGGTGCGCATGAATTTGCGCCGTGCCGGGGTATTAAAAAATAAATCACGCACCTCGATAGTGGTGCCTTCAGGATGAGCAATAGGCTCCGGTTCGCCGATGTGATCGCCACCATCACCGGTCACGCGCCAGCCGCTGTCACTGCCGCGCGCGCGTGAACGCATTTCCAACCGCGATACCGAGCTGATACTGGGCAATGCCTCGCCCCGAAAGCCGAGGCTGGAAACCCCCTCCAAATCATCAAAACTAAGAATTTTACTGGTGGCGTGTCGGCTCAGCGCTAGGCCGAGATCGTCTTTATCGATACCGCAACCATCGTCGCGCAAACGAATCAGACGCGTGCCCCCCTGCTCCACTTCTACTTCGATGGCGCGTGCACCGGCGTCCAGGCTGTTCTCGATCAGTTCTTTCACCACCGACGACGGACGTTCCACCACCTCACCCGCGGCGATCTGGTTGGCTAACTGGGTGGAGAGTTTTTGAATTCGGGGCAGGTCGGAGGCGTCAGTCATAACGCCCTATTATAAAGGCAGAGAAAAGAGAAAAGGGAAAAAAGTCCCTTCTCCCTTGAGAGAAGGGGGTTCGGGTGAACGTTGATAATTACAACCCCCCTCTACCCCAGCCCTTTTATGCCCCATGAGGGTACTCCCCTACTTAGGGGAGAGGGGGCCCAACCCTTTTCTCTTTATCTGTCCCCCTTTCCTCTGCTCTTAAAGCACCGGGATACGCAGAATTTGGCCGATCTTCAAGCGACTATTCGCCAGGCTATTGGCACTGCGCAAAGCCAACTGGGTCACGGAATATCGTACAGCTATCCCACTCAAGGTCTCGCCCCGGCGGATCACGTGTTGCTGACCAGCCATCGCCAGACGCGTGCCAGGCGGTGCATTCTGGGCAAAATAATGTCGCACGCCCTTGAGCATGGCCATCGCCAATTTACGCTGATAGCGCTTGGCGCGTAGATTACGTTCTTCACGTTTATTGGAGATAAAACCGGTCTCCACCAATATCGAAGGAATATCGGGAGATTTCAACACCACAAAACCGGCCTGCTCAACGCGCTTTTTATGCACCTTGCTCATGCCGCCCAATTCTTTCAGCACACTGCTGCCGACTTCCAGACTGGCGGCGATAGTGGCGTTTTGCGACAGATCCAGCAACACCGAGCGCAGCAAATCGTCTTTGTCCTCTAGACTGATGCCACCAATCGAATCAGCATTATTCTCGCTACGAGCCAACCACTGCGCCGCCTCACTGGTCGCGCCATTCTGCGACAACACATACACCGAGGTACCGCTGGCCCGACCGTTGCGGAAAGCGTCGGCGTGGATGGAAATAAACAGGTCGGCACGCATATCACGCGCCTTTTGCATGCGCTTGCGCAGGCCCAAATAATAATCGCCGGTACGAATCATCAGCGGCTGCATACCCGGTTCTTTCTTGATGAGTCGTTCCAGTTCCCGGGCGATGGCCAACACCACCACCTTCTCACGGGTACCGTGCTGGCCGATGGCCCCCGGATCATCACCGCCATGCCCGGCGTCGATGGCGATGATCACGTCACGTGGCGTCCCCTTTAGGCCCGATGCCATAATGCGGGCAACCCTGGCCACGGGCTTCACCGCCAAATTCTGTAAATCAATCACCAGGCGGTGGCCGTACTGTTTAGTCGGTTTCAGCAGAAAGCTCTTGGGCCGCACCTTGACCTTGAGATCCAGCACCAAACGCAAATCCTTGCCGTTACGCTTGGCACTGCGCAGATCGGAAATAAGGCTGTTACGAAAATCCAGCCCCCGGGGGAGTTGTTTGAGGCGGGTGTTTTTCAGGTCCAGCACCACCCGGTTCGGTGAACGCAGCATGAACACGGAATGCTCGATGGGACCGCTGATATCAAACACCAGACGGGTATTATCAGGGCCAGCCCACATGCGCACCCCTTCAACAGAAGCGGCCTGTGCGTTCGTCAACACACTGGAAGAAAGCAACAGAATTAGCAGAAGGGTCAACCGCAGAGTGAACGGCACAGCAGCCAGCGCCCACTCAGGCTTCTGGCCCGAACGGCCTAACCCTGCCCGACTATTCCCCATTATGTTCGCAATAATTTTTCAGCATGTTTACTTATTGTGCAAATATTTTACGAAAATGCAAGTTTTTTCTTTATTTACATCAGGATAGAGGGCTTATCTATTCTTAATTGGAGATTTGTTGGCCAAATTAATGAATAAAGCATAATGTCTTGTACAAAAATCAAACAGATGCGAGCCACTCGCTGCGTCGACCGGCAGCAGATTCAAACAATACATCCCGTCCTTCCCCCGACTCGGGGTAGTCAATACAGATACGCACATCCGCTGCCGGCAACACCCCTACACCCCGCTCCGGCCACTCCACCAGCAGCAATGCCTGCGGCGAGCAATAATCCCGGATTCCCAAAAACTCCAATTCTTCCGGATCAGCCAGACGATACAAATCAAAATGATAAGCCATGCGGACAGGATCTTCACCCGGCAACTCGTAGGGTTCCACCAGGGTATAAGTGGGACTTTTGATGCGACCAGTGACGCCCAGGCCCTGCAAAATCGCGCGGGTCAGAGTGGTTTTTCCTGCACCGAGTTCACCGTGTAAATAAATAATCGCGCCTGGCTCCGCAGAACGGCTCAAAGCACTCGCAATTTTCCGACCTAAGGCCTGCATGCCAGGCTCGTCGGCAATATGAAATTGTCGTGCGTTCACTGAGTGCACCATCAGGCTCACCGGTTCATCCCATTAAATACTGTAATTGGGGAAACAAATCCGACGCCAACAGACCGCGCTGACCTTTTTGTGCAGCTACGTCTGCGGCATGGGCGTGCAGGCAAACCCCCTGCTGTGCAGCGTCACATGGCAGAGCACCCTGCGCCAACAGACTCGCAATCACCCCCGTCAGCACATCACCCATACCACCGCTGGCCATGCCAGGATTTCCCTCACTGCAAATAGCGACAGCACCTGCGCTATCGACCACCACCGTGCCGGCACCTTTCAACACCACCACGCTGCCGTATTTTTTCTGCAAGGCGACGGCCGCAGCAATACGATCGGCCTGCACCTGTTCAATGCTCTGCCCCAGCAAGCGGGCCGCTTCACCGGGATGAGGGGTCAATATCCAGTTATGCCTGTGGCTCGGTTCGGCGGCCAGCAGATTGAGGGCATCGGCATCCACCACCATGGGCAGAGAACTCTCCAGCACAGCGGAAAACAATCTGCGACTCCATTCCCCCTGCCCCAGGCCCGGCCCTACCGCCAGCACGCTGGCGCGTTTCAATAACGGTGCCAGTAACGCTGTGTTTTCAATACCGTGGGACATCAGTTCCGGTCGCGCTGCGCTGACGGCGACGGCATGCTCGGCGCGCGTCACCGCGCTCACCAAGCCCGCACCCGTGCGCAATGCCGCCTCTCCCGCCAATCGTAATGCACCTGACATACCGTGATCGCCGCCCACCACCAGCACGTGACCAAAATCACCCTTGTGCGCCGTGGGGCTGCGCGCCGGCAGGGTGATTTGATCCCAACTCAGTCGGCTCGCCGCAGGCGTCATTTGGGCGTAAACCGTTTCCGGCACACCAAGACCCGTAAACAAAATCGCACCACACTGCGCTGGTCCCTGGCCGGTAAACAAGCCCACTTTCAAACCAATGAAGCTGACACAGGCATCCGCCTGCACCGCCGTACCGAGGATGCTGCCGGTGTCTGCATGCAGGCCAGAGGGAATATCCAGCGCCAACACATGACGTCCATTAACACCAGCGGCATTGATCGCCTCAATGGCGTCACACCAAATACCACCGACCTCGCCACTGAGTCCGGTACCCAGCAAGCCATCGACCAACACCTCGACGTTACCAAGATCCACATCACTAAAGTCCTCAATAGTGACCCCCGTCGCCAATAGCTGTTCGCGAGCGGTTCGTGCATCACCGCGAATTTTGCCCGCATTCCCCAACTGCCACACTCGCACGCGGTAACCTGCCGCCTGCGCCAGACGCGCGACCACAAAACCGTCCCCACCGTTATTGCCTATCCCGCACAGCACCCCCATCGAACCGGCACGCGGCCAGCGCTGCTGCAACACCGTAAACGCGGCCTGTCCGGCACGAGCCATCAGGGTTTCGCCGGCAATGCCCTGTTCTTCGATGGCAATGCGATCCAGTTCACGCACCTGTTCAGCGCGATACAGTGAATGCGGAAAATCGTGAGAAAGATTATCAGACAGAGGGGTCATTGGGTTGCCATCACAAGCACTATCAGAATAAATGATTTTCTATTTTTACTGAACCGTGAAACACGCCCAACCTCAACGACTATAGACTGAAAGTCCATAGGTTGTTTTACAACGATTGAAAATCGCTTCACTTTAAAACCATTAAACCCCGTCATTCCGGCTAAAAGCATGCCGGAATGACGACCTTTTTTGTTTGTTGCAACAATTATCAAAGCATGAAGAAATATAAATACCGTGGAATTAAAGTCTTGCACTAAAGTGCGTAGTTTTAAACTAACGAACTGAAACAATACAAAATGCGTGTGCGTCCGTTATTTCGTAGGCAATACGATAATGTCCGTACAGTAAAATACGAATATTCCGAGTCGATTCATGTTTGTATGTGTAGCCAATTTGGGGGAACTCTTTTAGAATCTGCGATTTCGTGTAAATACCTACAACAACACTATTCTCCGCTTCGGGGTTTTCTACAGAAATAAAATCAAAAATATCTTTTAACCATCGTTCAGCCTCGCGGGTCCAGCTTATTTTTGCCATGATTTAATTCTGTGCTGCATCTCCTCATTGCTTATAATATCGCTGGCATCCACATCCGCCAAGCCGATATCGATCATTCTTTTAAAAGCCAGTTCTTTTAATATTTCATCATACGAGCCGTCATCTGGCTGATCTTCGAGGATCTGTTTTATCTGATCTTTTGCGGTAGACATGGGCGATTCCCTCTATGATGGACACCGTCAGTATAGTGGGTCGCGGAACTGAAAGAAATCGACACTAATGAGCAAAACACAACACCACAACGCCACAAGCGCCAAGCAAACTCCCGACTGGGTCAGTCTGGCTGCCGATATTCAACGCTGGGGACAAGAACTGGGCTTCCAGAAACTCGGCATCAGCGACACCCAACTGGACGAAGCCGAAACGCACCTGCTCAACTGGTTGCGCGCCGGCAAACACGGACGCATGGATTACATGAGCAAGCACGGCAGCAAACGCAGCCGTCCCGCCGAACTGGAACCCGGCACGGTCAGCGTGATCAGCGCCCGCCTGGATTATCTGCCATCCCATAGCGCCGACCCTGAAGCCATTTTGGCCGACCCTGAAAAGGCCTACATTTCCCGTTATGCGCTGGGACGTGATTATCACAAAGTGTTGCGCTCACGCATGCAAAAACTGGCGACCCGCATTGAGCAGGCCATTGGCCCCTTTGGTTACCGGGTATTTACCGACAGTGCACCGGTACTGGAAAAGGCCCTCGCAGAAAAGGCCGGGCTGGGCTGGATCGGCAAACACAGCAATTTGCTGTCCGAACAAACCGGCTCGTGGTTTTTTCTCGGCGAGATTTATACCGACCTGCCGCTGCCCACCTCGTTGCCTGCCAACACCACGCCCAGCAACCACTGCGGCACCTGTACCGCCTGTATTGATGTCTGCCCCACCCGCGCCATCATCGCGCCGTATCAGGTCGATGCACGCCTGTGCATTTCCTATCTCACCATCGAACTGCGCGAGTCTATCCCGGTGGAACTGCGACCGTTGATGGGCAATCGTATTTACGGTTGCGATGACTGCCAACTGGTCTGCCCCTGGAATCGGTTTGCACAACTCACCCCGGAAACCGATTTTCTGCCGCGCCACGGGTTGGACAATATCGGCTTGCTCGAACTGTTCGCCTGGAGTGAAGAGGAGTTTCTCAGCCGCACCGAAGGCAGCCCCATTCGTCGCATCGGCCACGAATGCTGGTTGCGCAATATCGCCGTTGCTCTGGGCAATGCACCGCATGATGAGAGCATCATCGTCGCATTACAGAACTGCCAACAACACCCCTCCGCACTGGTGCGCGAGCATGTGTTGTGGGCGTTGGAGCAACAAACAAATAAAGCAAAATAATAAACGAAAAACTGTTAATCTGAGGCCCATTTTTAACACCTCAAATGATTCCCTCATCGCCTTCAAAAAAAATTACGCAGGTAACAATTATGGAAATGGATAAATCACTGAGCGTGCTCGATGAGCCGCTGATCGCGTGTGGCTATGATCCGATAACCGGATTTTTCAGAGACGGCAGTTGCAATACCTGTGAACAAGACGTCGGCTCGCACACTGTCTGCATAGAAGTCAGCAAAGAATTTCTGGAATACTCGCGGTTCAAAGGCAATGATTTATCGACCCCCATGCCCGACTTTGGTTTTGAAGGTTTGCGCCCGGGCAACACCTGGTGCCTGTGTGCCGCACGCTGGCTGGAAGCGTATGAGGATGATATGGCACCGCGTGTGCATCTGACTAAAACTCACAAACGCGCATTGGACGTTGTGCCCTTTGAATTCCTCAAAAAGTACGCCATGGATCTCAACTAAACGTCCCTCATAAAGGCCTCGAAGTCACCGGGGCATCCATCAACTATTTTCGCTAAACGCGCACTGGCAGCCATCTTGCGATTAAACGATCACCCCAAAGGTGCAGCACTAAACCGGACACAATCAAGCCACTGCCGAACAGCACCTCTATCGAAACCGTTTCCCCATTCAAGCTGCTACCCAAAATCAACGCCAACACCGGCGTCAGCAAGGTAATCAGCGACACTCGATTGGCCTCCATCTTTTTCAGCAAATAAAAGTACAGCGTGAAACCCAAGGCCGAACCAAACACACCGAGATAAAGCATCGACCAGCCGGCTTGCGCGGTCATTTCCGTGGGCCAGTGACCATCAAAAACCCACCAGGTCAACAGGAACAACGGTGCCACCACAAACAGGCCGCCACTGGTCACCGTTAGACCCGGCAAACCGCCGCCAATACGCTTCACCCAGACACCACTGAGGCTGTGCAGCATCACCGAAAACAGCACCGCCAACACCCCCTGCCAGGCATTTTCATCCAACATCATATCGGCGGCAAAAATACTCAGCAGGCCCGCAAAACCCAAAGCCATGCCCAGCAACTTACCCGGCGTAAAACTTTTTTCACCCAACAACAAAGCAGCAATCACCCCGGTCAGCAACGGATTCAGTCCGTACAACACCGCAATCAAACCGGAAGGGATAAACTGTGCGCCCCAATAGACACTCAGCATCGCACCATAAATAGCGACCCCTGCGGCGAAGTAAGTGTTACGTGCTTCACGGTGCCACGGCAATCCAGGTTTCAGAATTTGCAGCAGCACCGCGCACACCAGCGCGCCCAGCATCATGCGCCCGGAGATACCAAACAGATAACCCCAGCCTGCGCTGCTCCACTGAATTGCCAATGGCGTTGTTGACCAGATCAACACCACCCCCAAAAATGCCGCCGGCACGGACATGCCTCTTCCCTCCTGTTACAGCGCATATTGCGCGCGTTAAAAAACTAAAAAAGGCCGCAGTCTTTCGATCTGCGGCCTTTTGAATTCGGAATAAAATAAAACTACATAAATGAATTTTCCGGCTCACGCAGACTCGCGACCTTGACTACCGGCAGGGGCAGCCAAACCGTAGCGAAAAATGCAGCGCGAGGCATAGCATGTCGAATGGTTGCGTGAGAAAAACTCATAACAGTGAGTGTGGTCTGCGATCCTGGCGGTGTCAACCGCTATTCTGAAAGAGCCGGTTCATCCCCACGGGTGTGGGGAACGCTCCAAGACATACATGCTGGTGGGCCGGTCGCTCGGTTCATCCCCACGGGTGTGGGGAACGCAATGATGTCGATGAGCGCCTCAAGGTCGCCATCGGTTCATCCCCACGGGTGTGGGGAACGCCCTTCTGCCGCGCCAGCTAAACATTCTCCTGACGGTTCATCCCCACGGGTGTGGGGAACGCAGTAAGAAAATCACCGAACTGATCTATAAACCCGGTTCATCCCCACGGGTGTGGGGAACGCATATTCGGTGTTGCGCCTAAAGCTGTCGTTTTCCGGTTCATCCCCACGGGTGTGGGGAACGCGGTATCGTCGCCCGGATATGTGGGTGGTGGCGCGGTTCATCCCCACGGGTGTGGGGAACGCTGCCGCCATCGACGATAGATTTTTGGAGGTTGCGGTTCATCCCCACGGGTGTGGGGAACGCACCA
>CAYNYJ010000019.1:0-48900 GCA_964401355.1 uncultured Ectothiorhodospiraceae bacterium
CATACGCCGGAAAGACGACATTCGCAGCACCAACCGTAGGCGCTTTTAGGCGAGCTGCGGGGAATAACACCCCAAGCGATTGAAAAACAATACAGCCCCGCATAAAATCCATCACATCCCCGCCAACACCACCGTTCTCTCCGCCATCGGCAACGCCCCCAACTCGGCACAGGCCCGGTAAAACGCTGCCATATCGCCGCCCTGCTTTGCCAACAAGCGCTGAAACGCTGGCACAGCGTCCCGATAAGTTGTCACCGCTGCCAACTGTGCGTTATTCAAATCCTGTGCAAACCAGCCATCGTAACCCGCATAACCCTTCCACTGTTTTTTCAGTTGTTGATACTCTTGCCGCAGCTCGGTCTTAATCGTTGTTTTTTGCCTCTGCATTGCGGGCTCGGCCAGGGGCTGTCCATAAACGACCTGTAATCGATCACGCGCCCGGGTCACCAATGCCACAAAGTCCGCCTGCCGCTGTCGGAAGCGGGCATAATCCCGACGCTGTTGCTCATCGCCGTACGCCCGCAACCAACGTCGTACGCCTTCCAATTCAACGGTGGTGGCGAATCCTTCATTAAAGGCAGTGTCGTCATCCACGTACAGTTGCTGGTGCGCCAGTTCATGAAACATCAGCCCCGCAATGCGCGCCCTGGAACGCTTCATCACCGTGTTGAGCATGGGGTCATCAAACCAGCCTAATGTGGAATAGGCGGCGACACCGCCGACGTAGGTTTCCAGTCCCTCGCTGGCGATCTGCCGGGCATAAGCCTGCGCATCGGTTTTGGTAAAATAACCACGATAGCCAACACAACCGGCAAAGGGAAAACACCAACGCTTGAGAGACAACTCAAAAGGTTTGGCGGCAAACACATTCCACACCACGAAGGGGCGTTGCAGATCGGCATAACTGCGGTAGCTGGCGTTATCGGGCAAGGCCAGCTCGGCGCTGGCGAAATCCCGAATGGTCAACACTGTTTGCAGTTTTTCACGCAGCGCTAACGGCGTATCGGGCGCGGCTAACAACTCAACGATGGGCTGGCGTTTATCCAACACCTCCAGCTGACCATTGATCGACTGGGCGTAATAACCCAGGGTGGCACACCCGCTGAGGGCCGCTGATGCCAGCACTGCGATCCCGTACCACCACAAGTTTCTTGTAAACCTGCCTGTAAACCCTTCTGTAAACAAAGTCCTCATCCGGGTAACATACCGGCATGAAGATCTATTTGGTAGGCGGCGCGGTGCGTGACAGATTATTGGGGCTTGAACCCAAGGAACGTGACTGGGTGGTAGTCGGTGCCACGCCCGCTGAGCTGGAGTCCCAAGGCTACAAACAGGTCGGCAAGGACTTCCCGGTATTTCTACATCCCGAGACCCACGAGGAGTACGCGCTGGCGCGTATCGAGCGCAAAACCGCACCGGGTTACCACGGCTTTGAAATGCACGCCGCGCCGGATGTGACCCTGGAAGAAGACCTGCTGCGCCGTGATCTCACCGTTAACGCCATCGCCGAATCTGCCGATGGCCAGCTCATTGACCCCTTTCATGGCCAGCAGGATTTGGCCAACAGAGTGCTGCGCCATGTGTCTCCGGCCTTTAGCGAAGACCCGGTGCGCATCCTGCGGGTAGCGCGGTTTGCGGCCCGTTTCGCCCATTTAGGTTTCAGCGTGGCGGCCGAGACCACTCTACTGATGCGGAACATGGTCAAGGCCGGCGAAGCCGATGCACTGGTGGCCGAGCGGGTCTGGGCAGAAACCCACAAAGCCCTCGGCGAAAAAACCCCCACCCGTTTTTTTGAGGTGTTGCGCGACTGCGGCGCTCTGCAAAAACTGTTCCCGGAAATCGACTGCCTGTTCGGCGTGCCCCAACCGGAAAAGCATCACCCGGAAATCGACACCGGCGTGCACACCATGATGGTACTAGAACAGGCGGCGCGGCTGTCACCGGAACCCATCGTGCGATTTGCCGCGCTAGTGCATGACCTGGGCAAAGGCACCACGCCCAAAGACCAGTGGCCGAAACACATCGCCCACGAAGAGCGCGGCGTACCGTTAGTGGAAGCGCTGTGCGAACGCCTGCGGGCGCCTAAAACCTATCGGGAATTAGCGGTCGCAGTGACCCGTTATCATTTACACTACCATCGTGCCGCGGAACTGAAAGCCAGCACGATGTTAAAAACACTCAATGCCATCGATGCGTTGCGACGCCCCGAACGCTTCGAGCAATTCCTCGCCGCCTGCGAGGCCGACTCGCGCGGCCGCACCGGCTTTGAAAACCGACACTTCGAACAACCGGACATTTTACGCCGCGCTCGCGAAGTCGCTGCCAACGTCACCAGCGACGAAATCATTGCACAGGGTTTTCAGGGCGCGGACATCGGTAAACAGCTCGACAGGTTACGGGTACAGGCGATAGCCGTGACGCAGCAACGTCCTGCCCAAAAGCCGGGAAAATAACCTTTTGTCAGCGTCGCCAACCGTTTCCCCGGAAAACATCACACCCCCAGCAAACGTATTCACGTTTTCGCCCAGGCGCATTATTTTCATCGGCCTCAGCTTTGCGTTAATCGCCACACTCACCAGCCTGCTCCTGATCATTAACACAGCCTGGATCGGCACCACGTTTAGCGCGGATGATAAAGGCATATTTGTTGAATCAGTGCACCGCGATGGCCCCGCAGCATCCTTACTGAAACCTGGCGACCGGATCATCGCTATTGATAGTGAGGCCGATGGCGAATTCGATTTACATGCCCGCGACATGATTGAAGATCCATACGATCTCACGTTATACCGCGAGTATCGTGATTTTTTTAACCGCCAAACACAGATTCACCAGCGCCTGCTCAATTCCAGTTTCACGCTGATTCTCGATGACCAACGCCGCATCAATATTACTCCAGCCCGTCACCGTCCTCTTCATTCATTACCTTTCTCATTCTGGATTCAAGTTCTCAGCGGCAGCATCGGTTTATTAATCGGTGTCGGCGTCTTTACCTTTCGCCAGAATGAAACTGCACCCCGTTGCCTTGCCGCTTCCGGCATGGGTCTGATGATTTTTGTCAGCGCCGCTGCCGCTTACAGCAGCCGGGAATTGGCCATCGACGGCAATCTCTTTTACGTGCTGTCACTGCTCAATCAATATGGCACTGTGCTGTTTGCCGGTTTTGGCACAGCGGTTCTGTGGCACTATCCACGACGACTCTCGTCATTTCCCATGGCACGTTTACTGGTTGGGCTGTATTGCCTGTTTGCACTACTGCACACTCTTCAGGCCTGGGAAACGCTCAATGTCGGCATCCGTTTCCCGATCTTTTTTATCGCAGTATTAAATATCATCTTTGCGGCGTTGCAATGGCGCGCCACACATGCACGCCCATTGGGCCGTGCCGCGCTAAAATGGTTGCTCTTTTCCTGGTTCACTGGCGTCACGTTATTTCTCAGCATGCGGCTCATCCCTATCGCCCTGGGTTACGAACCCTTTATTCCACAGGCCTTTTCCTGGCTAATACTAGTGGTGATTTATATTGGTATCGCTTTTGGCATTACCCGCCATCGCTTATTCAATCTCGACCGCTGGGTATTACGCGCCTGGTTCTGGGTGTTTAGCGGCCTGGCCATAATCAGTATTGATATTAGCCTCATCAGCCTGCTCAACATCGACACCCCGCTGTCCACCGCTATCGCTTTAGCCATTATCGGCTGGATCTATTTCCCGTTACGCCAGGTAGTATGGGCACGCTTTGCACCCGGCCTGCGCCGCATCGATTTCGAAAATATTTTTCCAGACATATTGGAAATGACTCTCTCGCCAGGGCCGGACAGCGAACTCTTTACCCAATGGCGCGACATGTTGCAAAGGGTGTACACGCCCATTGAAATAAAAACATTGAGTGATGAAGATTCCATGAACATCCATCAAGCTCAACTGATTCGCAACGGTATCGGCTTGCGACTACCCGCTTTACCGGGCGGTAATGCCTTGGAACTTTCCGGCGCAGAACATGCGGGACGATTATTTAATCCTAACGACGAACGCTTTGCGAGCGCCGTGTGGGGCCTGTTTAATCACGCGGTGCAATTTCGCTTTGCCTTGGAGCAGGGTGCCGATGAAGAACGCCAGCGCATCGCGCGTGACCTGCACGATGATGTCGCCGCTCGTGTATTAACACTGGTGCATCGTGCCGAAGGCCCAGGCTACGAAAAACTGGCACGCCAGGCGCTAAGCGCTTTACGCGATACCATTTACACATTGAACACACAAAACCCATCGCCATTGGAAGACCTGCTGGCCGATATACGCCACGAAACCCAGCAACGTTTGGAAGCGGTTAGTATTCAGCTACACTGGAAGAGTGACGACAATGCAAATGACATAACACTCAATGCTCGCCAGCACATCAATCTGCAACGCATTCTGCAGGAGCTGGTATCCAATGTGATTCACCATGCAAATGCTGACCAGCTTTCTATTAACACAAGCATCGATACAAATACGCTTTGTATCGATGCTTGTGATAATGGTATCGGCGACAACATTGCTGATTGGACCTTAGGCAAGGGACTCAATAACATCAAAAACCGTGTCAACGAACTCAATGGCACGGTAGACTGGCAAGCAACAAACTCACAACCCAACCAGCGGGGCTGTTGCGTTGTGCTTCGGTTGCCCCTTTAACCCATTCTATTTCCGGTAAAATGGGCATGGCCCATCCCATAAGAAACCAAACACGATCATGCACAGCGTACTCCTCCTTGAAGATTTTACTGATACGCGCGTCTGGTTGTGCGAGGTCTTGCACGAAGCCTTTAGCAACATCGAAATCACCGAAGCCGCGACAGTCCAGCAAGCAAGAATACTGCTCGACAAACAGGATTTTGATCTTGCCTTGATCGACCTCAACCTGCCGGACGGTAGCGGCATTGATGTGATCAAAGACATTTCCCAAAAGACACCCACGACGTATTGTGTGGTAGCCACCATCTTTGACGACGACCAGCATCTCTTTTCCGCCTTGCGGGCCGGTGCCCAGGGTTATTTGTTAAAAGAACAACCCAAAGCACAATTCATTAAAAACCTGAGTGGCCTGCTACATGGTGAGCCCCCGTTGTCACCACCGATTGCACGAAAAATCCTGCGCTACTTTCAATCTGCAGGGCAAACACCAGCGTCCGCAGCAAAAGATGATTTGGTTGATCTGTCCAAACGCGAACAGGAAATACTTACCCTGGTGGCCAAGGGATTTAAGCGTAACGAGATTGGCTCCATGCTGGAAATTTCACCCCACACCGTCGCCACTCATCTGAAAACCATTTACAGCAAGCTGAATGTTTCTTCACGCGCCGAGGCCACCATGGAGGCGTTGCGCATGGGCTTGGTAAGACTCTAAACCCTATTGTCAGGTCGCGACGCAACCTGACGCTCTCAACTAACATTTTCCCGGCGCAAAAAAATCCCCGCTAAAGCTGAAATTTTCAATTGCAGCACTAACGCTGTGTTTACGGCACCGTCAGATAAGCCACATCCTCTGTGACTTTTCCTATACGCTAAGCACCCAATATAGCAAATAAGCACGCGGGCACATTCAGCACATCACCTGATTACTCGCCAATCCCAATCCCATTTATCCAATTGCAGAAACCATCAACATCAATAGTCAGGCCTAAAATAAGATGCTCTCTCAGTCTGCCACCACCATTGATGGGTAGTCACAGGCATCACCAATACCATCACCATCGGTATCAAGAGTTTCGTTAGAATCCGCTGGGATGGCATCGCTGCTATCCACCACCCCGTCGCCATCGGAACCCTCGAAAATGATAAGGGTATCGTTCCTGGTCTGAGAACCAAAGACACGCCATACGAAGCCTTCTTCAAGCTCAATATCACCGCTGGGCACATAGGTATTGTACCCGCTAAAGAAACGATCAGCCTGATTACCACCGATAGCATCCAGAATGGCTTGATGAGGAATGCTGTCAGTCAGTAACACCTCACCATCATGCTTACCGATGTTCAGCCTGTGCATTTCGCCCGAACTTTAATCCGCAACCAAGCATTTCGACGCAAAAAAAAGCCTTTCATGCAATCCACGGAGACCCTAACACAACTCAAATATCTGACGTCTACCCTAAACAGGGTACCCACCCGAACAAATTATTGAACGTTGGCAAAAGACTTTCGACTGATACAAAATATGGTTTTATAATAATGCTTGGCAGAATGACCAAGCATGTGAAAATAAAAAAACCCGCTCGTGAAAACACGAACGGGTTCAGGACCAAATAAAAAATGGTTCACAAATTACAACATGAAGGAGTTCCCCATCCCTGAAGCTACCTACAAAATTTCTAACATCCGTGGAAGAGCGCTCGTCGAAACGTGCTAGGTCGTAGGGCTAGACAGTCCGTTAAACAGAACTGTAACCAGCCTGATTGGGTTCCGCATCACCCAAACGGAGTAATCATTTTCTGACAACGCGCATGAAAGGCACCTATGTTCACAACCACTAATTCACCTGCAACCAAAAGGTAACGGGGCCATCATTAGTGAGTGCAACTTGCATATCAGCGCCAAACCGGCCACTGGCAACACGGGGATAGCCTTGTTGCGCCTGCAGGATCAGGTATTCAAACAACCGCTGCCCTTGCTCGGGCGCGGCGGCTGAACTAAAACTGGGACGCGCACCTTTGCGAGTATCCGCAGCTAAGGTGAATTGAGGAATCAACAGCAAGCCGCCCTGCACATCTTTCAAACTGAGATTCATTTTGTCCTCAGCATCAGCGAACACACGATAGCCCAACAGCCGCTCCAGCAGACGATCAGCCTGGATTTCGGTATCTCCTCTCTCAATTCCCACCAACACCATGAGTCCCTGCTCAATGGCGCCGATCCGTTCACTCTCTACACTGACACTGGCGTGGATGACACGTTGTAACAGGCCAATCACGACAGGCGTTGCACGAAACCATCGGTGGCGCGCACCAGGGCATCAATAATGCCGATCTCAAGCGCGGAATGTCCGGCGTCGGGAATAATCTGCATCTCCACCTTGGGCCAGGCCTGATACAAATCCCAGGCGCTTTGCATGGGACACACAACATCGTAGCGGCCTTGCACGATCACTCCGGGAATTTCGGAAAGACGATCAACGTCCCGCAATATCTGGTTAGGCTCAAGAAAGCTGTCATGGCTAAAATAGTGACATTCAATGCGCGCCAGACTCAGCGCATTATGCGGCTTGGTGAAGTGATCGACGACAGTTTTGCTAGGATGCAAGGTGGAAGTGCGTCCTTCCCATTTTGACCAGGCCTTAGCAGCGGCCATGCGCTGCAATTCATTTTCACTGGTCAGTCGTTGATAATAAGCGGCGACCAAATCGTCTCGTTCATCTTCAGCAACAGGTTCGAGGAAACTTTCCCAGTAATCGGGAAAAATATGACTGGCACCCTCCTGATAAAACCATTTGATCTCGTGTGGCCGACACAAAAAAATCCCGCGCAGAATCAGCCCCAAGACTCGATCCGGATGCGTCTCGGCATACACCAAACTTAAAGTAGACCCCCACGAACCACCGAACAGCAGCCACTTATTAACGCCTAACTGTTCACGGACAAATTCCATGTCCGACACCAGATCCTGAGTGGTATTATTTTCCAGAATGGCATGCGGCGTGGAACGACCGCTGCCACGTTGGTCAACCAGAATAATGCGGTATTTTTCCGGATTAAAAAAACAGCGATGATACGGCGAACAGCCCGCGCCTGGGCCACCATGCACAAACAACACCGGGATGCCGTACGGCTCGCCGCTTTCTTCTACATACAATACATGCCCTGCGCCCACATCGACACGATGTGTTGCGAAGGGCTTAATTTTAGGATACAGATCCCGCATCACGCCTGAACTCCAATTATGATTTCCGAACGTGCTGTAGCGGCAGTAGCCCGCGCTAGTCTTTTACAACCTCACCGCGAAAACCTCTGACCGCCATCCCTCCCATCAGCACCAAGCCTAGCAGAATCAATATTGGCCCAACACCCGTTTCGAGCAAGGGAGTGGCCCACGACAACGTGAACACCCGCTCCAAATACAACAGCCCGGAATGCAACAGGGTGCCCGTAATAAACATCAGGCTCACCACTTGCTTGAGCCACAACGGCGCAGCGATAAAACACAACGCAATGCCCACGACGATATTTAACAGAGCCTCAAGATTGCCATGCGCGTGCGGGCCACCTTTAATGAAATCGATAGCAAATTCATTGGCACCCACCTTGTTCATCGCGACAATGGCTTCCGCATTGGTGATAGCCAGCTGTTTGGCCGTCAGATCCTCAAGCGTCTCAGGATCTTCAGCATAATCACCCGCTTTGAGTGCTTGCAACTGACCTACAACCAATTGTTTTTCGGTATTAGCCACCCCCCAATCGTCATACATGCCGACCATTAATGGCCCCAAGGCCGCCGTCGTCGCCAAAAACAGAAATCCAAATACCACATTTTTTTTACCTACCATGACCTCTTTCCCCCGAATTCGTCCGTCAAACTACTGGATTATGCCCTGAACATTATTAACCCAATGCGCCCCAGGCACATACCCTGACGCCCTGGCTTGCACTGCAAATCTCATACTTTAAGCCCACAACAGCGACTGAGCATATCAGCCCGCAAATAGCGGGTCACGGCCAATACACAATGGATGACCACAAACACGGACATTTCACGTATGACAACACTAAACTTATGTTTTTAGACGCTAAATATTGGTCGGTAAACTGTCGATACTCTATTTCAATCATTAGGTACTCAAGTAAACATCAAATTACGTTGATTTGCCGATTCTGCCGACGGCTCATGTCGCCAATAAACAATAGGCAAAGCACTATAAATAGTAAACGTGGGTATTTTTTAACGACAAGATAAAACGGAGTATTGATATGAGCGAACTTAATCGCATTTTGTATGTAGAAGATGAACCCGATATTCAGGCCGTCGCGCAGATTGCCCTGGAAGCGGTGGGCGGTTTCACTCTGAAGGCCTGCTCATCGGGTGAAGAGGCCTTGGCCGAAGCCGTGGCATTTGCGCCGGACTTGTTATTGCTCGACGTGATGATGCCAAATATGGATGGCCCCACCACTTTACTGGAGTTACGTAAGCTCCCTGAAATTGCCAACACCCCGGTGATGTTCATGACCGCAAAAGTTCAGCCTCAGGAAATCGAATACTTTAAATCACTGGGAGCCATCGAGGTGGTGGCAAAACCCTTTGACCCAATGACCCTGGCCGCTCAAATCAAAAAAATCTGGCAACAACATGTAACGGATTAGAAAAGAGTTCAGTGCTGTCTCGTTAACTTGAATCTTGTTCTGCTACAACTGACAACACACTTGGTGTATAGAGTATTCAGTGCTCTCGGAGACATAAATATGGGCAACCTCATTCCGGCGTAGGCCGGAATCCAGTGATCGCCTAGGAGCGCTTACTTTCGCCTAAGAGCGCCTACTTTTGGTGGCTCAACGACTTTCTGGATACCGGCCTGCGCCGGTATGACGATAAAGAAGTTAACGGGACAGCGCTAAAAAGAGTTTATTCAATATAGGTCCCTGCTGAAACAACAAAGGGGAATCAGCATTAATCTGAACCCCCCTTTGCTTACTCCCTTCCCGGCGTACCCTGCGATGAACGCAGACCGGGTAGCAACATCGACATTTCCTACTTTTTGGCGCGACCGGCCTTTTTACGATCACTCTCGCCAAGGATTTTTTTACGCAGGCGAATATCCGTCGGCGTCACTTCCACCAGCTCATCGTCATCAATAAACTCCAGGGCCTGCTCCAGACTCAGGTTAATAAACGGGGTGAGCTGGATGTTTTCATCCGTACCGGAGGCGCGCACATTGGTGAGCTGTTTACCCTTGAGGCAATTAATCACCAGGTCATTCTCGCGAGCGTGGATACCGATAATACTGCCTTCGTAAACTTCTGTATTGGCGCCAATAAACATCTTGCCGCGTTCCTGCAGGTTCCACAGCGAATAACCCAGCGCCTTGCCCTTACCATTGGAGATCAACACGCCGTTGGCACGCTGACCATAGTTACCTGTCTTCATCGGGCCATAATGATCAAACACGCTGTAGAGTAAACCGGTGCCTTGAGTGGCGGTCAGGAATTCGGTGCGGAAACCTATTAAGCCACGCGCTGGCATGATGTAATCCAAACGCACCCGACCCTGGCCATCGGGGATCATATCTTTCAGTTCACCACCGCGCTCACCGAGTTTTTCCATCACCGAACCCTGGTGGTCGGTTTCCACATCCACCGTAACCTGCTCGAAGGGCTCTTCCTGAGTACCATCGTCCAACGTGCGGATAATGACCTCGGGACGAGACACGCCCAATTCGTAACCTTCGCGGCGCATATTTTCAATCAGAATCGACAGGTGCAATTCGCCACGACCGGAAACCTTGAATTTGTCCGGATCAGCGGTTTCTTCCACGCGCAGGGCGACGTTGTGAATCAGCTCACGCTGGAGGCGCTCACGGATCTGCCGTGAGGTGAGGAACTTGCCGTCCTGCCCGGCGAAGGGTGAGTTGTTGACACCAAAGGTCATGCTCACAGTGGGCTCGTCCACGCTCAGCGGCGTCATCGCCTCCACGCTATCGGGGTGACACAGGGTGTCAGAAATATTCAGTGGATCGAGTCCGGTAAAGGCAATAATGTCACCGGCCTGCACCTCGGTCTTTTCGATACGCTCCAGACCCAGGAAACCAAAAATTTGCAGCATACGGCCACGGCGCTCATTGCCATCGGTATCTACCACTACCACCGGCGAATTGGCTTTGATCTTGCCGCGCGTGACACGGCCGATGCCGATGACACCGGTGTAGCTACTGTAATCCAGTGCCGACACCTGCATTTGGAAGGGGCCATCCACATCGACGTCGGGCGCCTTGACGTGTTCGACGATGGTCTCGAACAGCGCCGTCATGTCACCCTCTCTGACGTCCGATTCCAATCCGGCGTATCCGTTGATGGCCGAACAATAAACGATAGGGAAGTCCATCTGTTCATCGGTGGCACCGAGGCGGTCAAACAGATCGAAGGTTTGATCCACCGCCCAATCCGGACGTGCGCTATCACGGTCAATCTTGTTCACCACCACGATGGGATTAAGACCTTGCTCCAACGCTTTTTGGGTCACGAAACGCGTCTGCGGCATGGGACCTTCAACCGCATCCACCAACAACAGCACCGAATCCACCATGGACATCACGCGCTCCACTTCGCCACCGAAGTCTGCATGCCCCGGAGTATCCACAATATTAATATGGTAACTATTCCACTCGATGGCAGTGTTCTTGGCCAAAATGGTAATACCGCGCTCTTTCTCGATATCGTTGGAGTCCATCATCCGCTCTTCCATATCGCCGCGGCTAGTGACAGTACCGGATTGCTGCAGGAGTTTATCGACGAGAGTCGTTTTGCCATGATCAACGTGAGCGATGATGGCGATGTTACGAAGGGAAGAAATTCGGAGTTTCTGGATCACGGGAATGCTGCCTACTGGATTGAAAGGGCGCAAATTATACAAGAAAAGCACCGCCAGCACGCATATATTTTATATCGGGATTATCCATGCATCGATGCCCCGTCGCTTTGTGGTCATGCAAAATCGCCCTGAAAGCACAAAACCGCCCGTACAAAAAAGCCGGTCGGGGAATTCCCGACCGGCTCTCATTTTCACCAGCCCCCTCCCAACCCCAATAAATCAGGATTTGGAGGGCATAATAACTAAAGTTTTTTAATCTTCAACTCTTCAGCAGTCGCCTTCAAAAAACCATAGCTGGCGTAGATGTTTTGCGCATCAGCCGTGGCAAGGTAAGCCAAAAAGCGATCCGCATTCTTGGCGTTTTTAGCCTTGGTCAACTTGCCAATGGCATAACCCACCTTGGTCTGCTTGTTCAAAGGCGCGGGAATAGACACACCTTCAACGTTACGACCGGTACGCAGCGCCTCTGTAACCTCGGTCGTCCAAACAATACCCACGTCAGCGATGCCATCTTCAATACGCTGCGGTGTTTCACGATGATGACGCGAAGTAAACCAGGTTTTACCCGCTACAGCCCAACAGCTCTTGCACTTCATATTGCCCGTGACCTTGGCGTGGATACCCATATCCTTCAGCATTTCCGAACCGTAAAACTTGAAAATACCTTCAGTCAGAGGATTAGGGTGAGACTGCACCAAATCGTCGCGACCAAGATCCTTGGGGCCCATGATGTTCTTAGGGTTACCCTTGGCTACCATCAACTCCAGTTTGTTACGCACGTAAATCATGCCTTCGGTCATTTTGCCCTTTTTCTTCAATTTTTTGAGGTGGGCAATCTTCACGCTAGCATACAAATCCGGCGTTTGATTGGTGTCCTGGCCATTGATCTGGCCCTGCTTGAGGATTTGATTTTTGAGGATCTGGCCAGGTGGAATGGTTTCCACGTAGACCGTTTTAATGTCTTGGTTCTTGGACTGAAAATCCTTGATCAGTTCTTCCATCACCATGAACTGGTTACCGGCCAGGTACATGACCAGATCCGAATTGTAGGAATCACCAATTTCACCATAATCGATGGCGCCATTGGTATGAAAGGTTCGGTAGTCGTGCCCGTGACCTGCATCTTTCGCTGCCAGTACGGGTGTCGCAACCATCAAGGCAGGAATAAAAGCGGTGGCGAGCACCGCCGGAAGCAATTTCCTAGTCAGTTTCATGCTATCTCTCCATGTTTTCGCTTAAAGCTTATTAGAATTTTACTGTGCCCCACAACCGCTGAATTTCCTATTGCCGTCGCGAACTTTCCCCTCCGCAACAACCGGTTGTAACGCAACAGGCCCTAATATCTGCCTTTTTTTCTCAGAATTCAAATTCTCTTGTTTCTGCCGATAAAATTCGTTATATGGGCATAAAACAGAAAGATGGATCAGGCTGCTCACATCGCTTAGCGGTGTGAGCAGCAGGTCGGTTTTTTCACCCACAGGAGCTGGTGCCGATGGCACTGGCATCCATGGAAAATATCAAACCTGAAACCAAGGCTCCGTGTTAATTTCTTGATCCTTTCAATCCTCTATTTCAAATCACTGCTGTCCCGTTAACAAATACTTGTCATGCTGTAATGAGTTGTTTTGTGCGGTCTGTAATGTGATATGAGAAATTGAGACATGAATTTTAAACAGCCTCTTCCGTCAGAGCCTGCCCCGCGTAGCGTTTTGGGTATTCCGGCGAATGCCGGAATCCAGTGGTCGCCTAAGAGCGCCTACTTTTGGTGGTGGTTCAACGACTTTCTGGATGCTGGCCTGCGCCAGCATGACGGTTATAAAGTTAACGGGGCAGCAGTGATTTCAAATACCTATAGTTTTGTCATTTGTCCTATAGTGGACGCGTAACATAATCTCACCTCCTTTCAGTGCGGAAACAACGAGACAAAACTCCATAATTATTAGTAGTAATGCCCATTCGCCCTCGCTTTGCAAAGGCCAGTCATGGAAAACCTCATCACCGCCAAGCAGCTCAGCAAACACTATAAAAATGTAAAAGCTGTCGATGCTATCTCGTTTGATATTCCCGCGGGCAGCTGCTTTGGTCTACTCGGCCCCAATGGCGCCGGCAAAACCACCACGGTGGAAATGCTGGAAGGCATCCTCGCTCCCAGTGCTGGCGAGATACTGTATCGAGGACGGGCGCTCGACCAGACATTTCGTCAACGCGCCGGGATTATGTTCCAGTCCACGGCCTTGCAGGACTTCATTACGGTACGCGAGGCTTTGCAGTTATTCAGCGAACTTTACCCGCAGGCCGTATCTCTGCCCCAACTAATTGAAGACTGCTCACTGGGTGAATTTATCAATCGTGACGCCAACATGCTCTCCGGCGGCCAGCGCCAACGACTGCTGCTGGCCATGGCACTGGTCAACGATCCCGATGTGGTGTTTCTGGATGAACCCACCACCGGGCTCGATCCCCAGGCGCGGCGCAATTTCTGGGCGCTGGTGCAGCGCATTAAACAACAGGGCAAGACCATCCTGCTCACCACCCACTACATGGAAGAGGCCTATGTGCTGTGCGACCAGATCGCGATCATGGACCACGGCCAGATCATTGCCCGCGGCCCGCCCAAGGCACTGCTGGCCGATTATTTCAAAGACGTGGTGCTGCAATTGCCCTTAAGCGACTTTCCGCAGGCTACTCTCACCTCCCAAACACTGCCATTCAAATACAGCCTGCAACATGACACCCTGGAAATCATCAGCCACGATGTGGACGTCACTCTCGCGCAACTGCAACAGCTCGGGGTATCACTGAAACGTCTGCAAATCCGCCAGCGCACCCTGGAAGACCTGTTTCTGGCGCTCACCGGCAAAGCACTGCGGCTATGATGGCCATAGCAAACACTGGAGTAGAACAATGAGCTGGCGGCGTTTTTACGCAGTGCTGGTCGCCCGCAATCGAGAATTTATTCGTGACCGTTCGGCACTGGCCTGGAATATCCTGCTACCGGTATTCATCGTCGGTGGTTTTGCCTTTGCCTTCTCCGACGACGCACCCGACCAGTTTAAAGTGGGGGTGCTGGGCGATGCGACACAATGGCAAGCGGCACAGACCGGACAGCCTTTTTTCCGCACCCGCTACATTCAGTTTATTCCCGTTGCCGATACCGACGCCGCCCGCATCACCGCCCTGACCAAGGTCGAACGGCACCAACTCGACATGCTCTTCGAGCTGAAAAACAATCGCTACTGGATCAACCGCGAATCCGCCAAGAGTTACATTCTGGAGCGGGTGTTAAACACTGCCGAGCCCGCACCCGCCCCAAAATACCAACGCAACACCGTGAACGGTCGGAAAATTCGCTACGTGGACTGGCTGATCCCCGGAGTGCTGGGCATGAACATCATGTTCAGCGCCTTATTCGGGGTTGGTTATGTGATCGTGCGTTACCGCAAAAACGGCGTACTCAAACGTCTGCACGCGACCCCACTGAGCGCCTTCGAATTTCTCAGCGCACAGGTGATTTCGCGCCTGTGGTTGATCATGAGCATTACCGTCGCGGTTTACTTGGGGGCCGATCTGTTCATTGACTTCACCATGCACGGCGCCTACGGCACCCTGCTACTGGTCGCCATCCTCGGTGCCATCAGCATGATCAGCCTGGGGCTGGTGGTAGCCGCACGCATCGCCAGCGAAGAACTGGCCGGCGGCATTCTCAACTTCATCAGCTGGCCGATGATGTTTTTATCCGGCGTGTGGTTTTCCCTGGAGGGCCTGCACCCGACCGTGCAAACACTGGCACTGGCATTTCCACTCACTCACGTCACCCAGGCCGCGCGCGCGGTGATGATCGATGGCGCTAGCCTGTGGGAAATCGCGCCCGAACTCATCACCCTGAGCCTGATGAGTCTGCTATTTCTGGCATTGGGGGCACGCTATTTTCACTGGCAATAAGAAGGCCCGGCAACAGAAACGCGTTGACAATGAAGGTCATTGGCAATAAAACTGTTCATAGTTAGGGACAACGTGCGTACGCAATAGCGAACCAGGAGGGCAAACGCTATCAAGTCTGATTTCACCGCCGCCGACGATGCGCTCTCGCGCAGAATTTTTCGGCAGAGTACCACCAACGATGTCCGCAACTCCGCAGACGGCCCGTTTGCCGCCCTGCGCGCAAAGTTCAGGGAGCTGCAAAAGGAAAATAAATCCTTGCACCGGAGCCTGCGCCTGTCCAGCGAACTGCGACAACGCTTTGAGGAGCTCTATGACGCCTCTCCCATTGGTTTGCTCACCCTGGATATCGATGACTGTATTACCGAGGTCAATCTCACCCTTGCTGAAATACTGGGGGTCGAACGAACGCATTTGATTGGCCAGCACGTGGGCAATGCCATTGCGCCGGACGATCACGCCATCTTCATTCATCATCTGACGCAAGTGCGGGAGCAGACCTCCTGCTCGCCCGCCTCCGAACGCTGCACCCTGCACCTCATCAATTCCGCCTCAAAAACCATTGAAACCCGCCTGGAAAGCACCCTGATTCCAGCGACGATTCCCTTTGAGCCACCCATGATCCGCATCAACGTATTTCGCATTGCCAATGAAACCGACACCAGTCCGCAATGCCAGATCGACCTGGCGCTCATTAACCTGCAACTGCAAAAAGAAATCAACGAAAGAGAGCTGGCTGAGGAGAAAACCCGCGAACACCAGGCGCGTCTCGCCCATGTCGCGCGCTTCAACACCGTCGGCGAAATGGCTTCAGGACTGGCGCATGAAATCAATCAACCGCTCACCGCCATCGTCACTTACACACAAAGTTGCCTGCGGTTGATGCGTGGCAACGCCGAAAAACGGGCACAACTTCCCAAGATACTGGAACAGGTCAATCTACAGGCGCGACGCGCCGCCAACATCATCAAACACTTGCGCAACTTTGTCACCAAAAGCGGCTCACACCGGGAGCCCACAGAGCTAGACAAGGTCGTACGGCTGGCCGTTAGCATGGTGCGCAGTGAGATCATCAACAACCAAATCAAGCTCACCATCAACGCTAAACCTTCACTACCACTGATCGAAGCAGACTCCATACAGATCGAACAGGTGGTTCTCAACTTGCTGCGCAACGCCGGCGAGGCCATGAATGAAACGGATGCCGATGCGCGACGTTTGCGCATCACCTTGGGGCGGTTTTCCGCTACCCATTTGTCGGTCGAAATCAGAGACACCGGGCCCGGCATTCGGGATGATGACAGTGATAAAATCGCGACGCCCTTTTTCAGCACCAAAGAAAACGGCATGGGCCTGGGACTCGCCATCAGTCGCACCATTGTCGAAGACCACGGCGGCCAGCTCACACACAATTCCAACACCGATGGCGGTGCCACTTTTACCTTCACTCTGGCTATCGACGGCAAACACACGATCACCAATAATCAGACAAAATAGGATTTTCCCCTAGCCGCAACCATATATATCCCCGTTTACCACTTGGGATTAGGTCACTATATTGGGTTCGCCTCTGGCTATGGCGTGGCCTGCATATCATTACTTTCAGATGCAAAACCTTGCACGTACAACCATTAATCAGAGCCCTTTAAAAAAACGATGCAAAGATAAGGAGTCTGCGCATAGATATGAACGACAATTCCGAAAACTCATCACTAAAAAATGTCAGCCGGATAGATCAGCGCTGGAACATACGCCAGGCATTAGAACTGGAAGTTTCCCTGTACCGCGATCTCTCCGGTGGACGTAATTTCATTTCGACACAAACCGGCAACATCAGCATGGGCGGCATGTTCATCAATGCCCCGCCCGACCAGCTGAGCACCGACGACACCTTGTCGGTCGCATTCACTCTGCAAACCAAACAAGGCATTTCCCATCACCGCTTGCCGATGCGAGTGGTGCGCACCACTCAACGAGGCGCAGCACTAGTGTTCAATGACTACAACATCGACACCATCCACATGCTGCGCGAAATTCTCTACGATGGCGCTCAGGAGCATTAACACCCCGCGACCACCCGCCACAAGCGGCCCTTTTTAGTCTCCACGGGCCAATAAAAACGACGGCTCCAGGCCGCACAGTCGAATAATCAAGGCACATCTGGTATAAAGCGCTGCTGCTCTTTGCGGTAGTGCTGTGCGCCTGTCTTTTTCGCCCAGGCCACGGCAGCATTTTGCATTTCTCATAACCAGACGTTGAGTATTACACACATGACATTCAAAACCCCTTCTCCACTTCACTATTTTGGCAGTCTCATCATTGCCGCTCTGCTCACCAGCCTCGCCTACTGGCTGTTGGGTGCACAAGGGCTCGATGGCGATCCGCTTGTTATTCTCGGTGCAGGCTTGCTGATCGGCCACCTCATCGGCATATGCACTCACTCATCCGCCCGCACGCCTGCACCTACGACGCAAGCTGCCACACACGCCACCAACAATGACACTGCCGCTGATAGCGACACCATCAGCCTCTACGTTGGCAACCTGGCCTACAGCGTCCAACGAGAAGCACTGCACGATCTGTTTACGCCCTATGGCACCGTCCATTCCGTGCGCATCATGACGGATCGCGCCACACGTCGGCCACGCGGTTATGGTTTTGTGGAGATGGAAAGTTCTGCTGCACGCAAGGCGCAAAGCAAGCTGGACAACACCGATTTTTGTGGCCGCAACCTGCGTGTCAGCGAGGCAAAACAGAGAAGTTCAGAGTAAAGGGGAAAGAGACAAGAGAAAAATTACGCTCTTTTCTCTTTCATTTTTAAGTCTTTGCTCTGCGGTTATACATGCTTGAGACGATCATAGACTTCCAGCATTCGAGGCAAGGCCTGTTCCGCTGCTGCCACTATCACCGGGTCAAAATGACTGCCCGCGTCTTCGCGCAATACCGCAACGGCCTTTTCGATGGGCCAGGCTTCCTTGTAAGGCCGTTTACTGGTGAGCGCATCAAATACATCGGCCACCGCGACAATTCGCGCTGACAAAGGGATATCCTGGCCGACCAGCTGGCGGGGATAACCACTGCCATCATATTTTTCATGATGGCACTCGGCGATCTCGATACCGACCTGAAACACGCTGTGGCCATGCGCATTCATCTGCGATTCGCAGCGTCGCAACACCTGCCCGCCAATGCTGGGGTGGGCTTCCATTTCGCGGCGCTCTTCGGGCGTAAGGCGGCCCGGTTTGAGCAGTATCTCATCCTTGATGCCCACCTTGCCGATGTCGTGCATGGGCGCAAAACGAAAGATATCGCGGATACTGTTGGTGTCTAACTGCGTTTCATAGGCACTGTCACTGGCCAGTTGTTCGGCAATAATCGCCGAGTACAGGCTCATGCGAACCAGGTGATCACCGGTTTCCGGGTCGCGACTTTCGGCCAGTTTGGCCAGACCCGACACCGCGGAAATCACCAGATCCTCCATGACCACAGTACGATCCACACTGTGCTTCACCTGCCCGGCAATATTGGTCAGCCATTCCAGATGCTCCTCGGTGAATACACCTGGGGTGCGGGCGGCAAACACCAGCATCATGCCGCCCTCGGGGCCGTGTGACAGCGGCAAATACACCGCCGCGCCAAAATCTTCCTGCAGCAGGCGTGCAGCAAACGCCGTCTGTGGGTGTTCCTGGACATACTGCGCTAAGTGAGGAACCGAGAGCGGCTTGGCGGCATCCAGCAGCTCGATCAGTGTGTGTTCAGGGTCATCAAAAAACTCGCCCTCGCGCAGGGATAGCCCCAGGGAGGGTTGCATGCGATCCAGCACCACACCCCGGTTATCCGGCGACGTCGCCAAAATACCCACCCAGTCCAGTGGCAGAAAACCCCGAAACTCCTCAAAGATAAAACACAGGGTGTCACTCAGACTGTTACCGCTATTAATCCGCTCAGTCAGCCGAAACTGCGCATCCAGACGTTTCGAGAGCCGATTAAAGCCCTGGGTCATTTGGCCGATTTCGTTGTCGGTGGTGACGGGCACCTGATAGCCCAGGTCACCTTGCGACACCCGGTCGAAACCGGCCAGAGTCAACCGCAGCGGCCCCAGCACCTTGCGATGCAACAGCACCAGAATAAACGTTAACAACAGTGCCGTGAGCGACAACGCGACCTGGTTCACGGTCTTCAGCAGCTGTAATTTTTTCTCCATCATGCGCTGAAAGGAGCGAGTCAGGTCCACCGCAGCGGTCTGCAAGCGGGCATCATTATCCAGCACATAACGGGCGGTGTGCTGCAGGGTTTCGACCACTTGGGAATTTGTCGCCCCCCAGACCTGCAACAATTCGCGGCGGTAGTTGTGCCAAAATTGGGCGGTAATTTTCAGCTGCGCGATAGACTCGGCATCCCAGTCACATTTGAGATCTTCGGCACGGCCGGTGAGTTCCGGTGGCAGATTCTTGTCCTCAAAGGCCTTGATGATTTTATCGAAGGTCTGTACCTGTTGATTGAGGTTGCGAGCAAAGGGTGAAGGCCCAACATTACCCAACGCAAAACTGCGGGTGGACTCCAGATAATGTAACGCCTGTCCAGCCATCGCCGGACTGATAATACGCAACTGGCCAGCCAGATTGAGGATCGCGTAGTCATGCTTGCGTAATTCCACTTCGTACAGGGTGAACGCCACCGTACCGGTAAATGCAGAGGCCAGCAGCAGCAACGCCAGACCGATCTGGTTGCGCAATGAATTTATCCAGGAAATACGTGTATTTTGCATAGGTTACTCGACGCTCGGCATCACAGGGTTAGACATAACATTCACTCCATCTATCGGCAACTGCACCCACAGCTGTATGAAAACACCACATCTTCCTTCCGCCGATGAGCTGCCTCAACGGTAGAAATGAGCAAAGCGACGCCCTCATCGAGGTTCTGTCACACATAAACGTTTCCAATCCACAAAAACACGTACAAAGCCCAGCACAAATCGCGGGCGTTTGATAAAATCCCGCCCATGACCGATATCTCAACAATCCCCCAGACTATCTGTGAGTTCCTCCAGCAAACCGGAGCCCAGGTGCAATTTTACGATATGGGCCGTCGCGTAATGGAAATCCCCAACGCCGAGATGCTGGACATCGAACGCCAACAAAAACCGTATCCACAACCCTTTTTACGCAGCGCCTGGCTGGGCGTGTTATTTCATTACGACGACGCACCTCCTACGACTCTCGAAACCGATGCCAAAACCAGTACCAAAGCCGACA
The DNA here is from genome assembly GCA_964401355.1 of uncultured Ectothiorhodospiraceae bacterium. Lineage (GTDB taxonomy): Bacteria > Pseudomonadota > Gammaproteobacteria > SZUA-152 > SZUA-152 > SZUA-152. Next base: position 20,745 of record CAYNYJ010000019.1, read on the forward strand.
GCCACCAGATTTGGTTCCTGAAATTTCCATTGGATGAAAAGGGACTGCTGAGTCAGGACGCGCGCAACGATTTTCTACGGCGCACCGTCGAACATCTGGCCGAGCAAACCCTGGCCAAACTCGGCCAAACTGCCGACACAGACCCGCCACAAAACAATACAGCCCCTGAAATGCCTGAAGACAACCCGCACGGCTTCACCCCGCGTGACGACCGCATGGCCAGTTTCCACGCCAAAATTGCCAAGCGGCTCGGCCAGCCCGCCAGCTCGTTTTACCCTCACGCAGCCGACTACTTCACGGGTAACACCGGTTTTGAGCAATGGAATTTTGTCGGCCTGCAAGGCATCGCCGATGTCGCCGCGCGTTTGGATGAGGGCGACAACCTGGCCAGCCTGATCAAAGCCATTCCACAACTGCCCATCACGCCCTTTGCCGCGTTGTGCAGTTGCCTGGAAAACGAGGCCATTGATTCAGACCTCAGCACCGTGCTCAGTAAGCGCCTGGAGCACGCATTGCCGGAAAATGACGTCAACACCGTGGCCGCCGTGATTCGCGGATTATCACACAGCAGTGATCAGCACATTCTCATTACGGCCATCCACTCTGCGTTAAACACTGATAACGGACACAATGTGGAAGTGTTGGCCAGCCTCGCCGGGCGCGCCTGGCACTGCCTCAAAAACACCGAAACGCGCCGCGCTTTTTTACAAAATCTGGCGCGCTGTGACGCCGGCCAGGGTGCCTTCGATAATATTATGGCGGACTTGATGTTTATTCCCGGACTGCGCAAACCGTTGCTGGACGAACTGCATAATTTACGCCGTGCGAATAACTGTCCCGAGCCACAGGCTGGCGTCATTGATCGCTTTTTCCAATCGCTGCAAACCTGAAAAATACCACTAAAATTTTACCCTTAATTTCGATGCCAACCGGCCCGAAGGGTGAGCTAAAGCGAATAATCCAGTAACATCAGAGACCCTCTGGATTCTGGCCTGCGTCGGAATGCCCAAAACGCTACACGAGGCAGGCCCTGACAGAAATAAAAATGACGACCCGGCACAAACTGTTACGAATTACCGCAACACACTAGGACTCACATGATAATAGGCACTCCTCTTTCCGATACCGCAATTCGCGTGATGCTGCTCGGCAGTGGCGAACTGGGCAAGGAAGTCATCATCGCCCTGCAACGCCTCGGCGTGGAAGTGATCGCAGTAGATCGTTACGATAACGCACCGGGACACCAGGTCGCGCATCATGCCTTCACCCTCGACATGACCGACGGCGCGGCACTGCGGGCGCTGGTGGAAGCGCAACGCCCGCATCTCATCGTGCCGGAAATCGAAGCCATCGCCACCGACACCCTGGCCGAGATTGAAGCTGACGGCCTGGCGCAAGTCATCCCCACCGCGCGTGCCACCCGACTCACCATGAATCGCGAAGGTATCCGCCGGCTTGCCGCAGAGGAGCTGGAAATACCCACATCACGTTATGCCTTTGCCGGATCGCGCAATGAATTGCAAATGGCCATTGATGGTGGCGTCGGCTATCCCTGTATCGTCAAACCGGTGATGTCCTCTTCGGGCAAGGGCCAGTCCACGGTGCGCGACCCGGACGATGTCACTGCGGCCTGGGATCACGCCATCAGTTCTGGCCGCGTATCGCAGGCACGGGTGATCGTCGAAGAGATGATCCAGTTTGATTTCGAAATTACCCAACTCACGGTACGCGCCCTCAATGCCCAAGGTAAAATGCAAACCTATTTCTGCGACCCCATTGGCCACATGCAACAACAAGGGGACTACGTGGAAAGCTGGCAGCCCCAGATCATGAGCGAAAAGGCCTTAGCGCGCTCACGTCAAATCGCCAAAGACATTACCGATAGCCTTTGTGCCAATCCGGATGGTGACAAGAAACTCAACGGCCGCGGCCTGTTTGGCGTGGAATTTTTTATTAAAGGCGACCAGGTCTGGTTCAGCGAAGTCAGCCCTCGCCCCCACGACACCGGCATGGTCACCATGGTGACTCAGGCACAAAATGAATTTGAACTGCACGCACGAGCGATTCTCGGCTTGCCGGTCGATATCCGCCTGCGTGAACCCGGCGCCAGCGCTGTCATCTATGGCAAACACGAACAAACAGGCATTGCTTTTGAAGGTATCGATGATGCCCTGCGCGTGCACCAGACAGAGTTACGCCTGTTTGGCAAACCGGAGGCCTTCAAGCGTCGTCGCATGGGGGTAGCACTGGCTTACGGCAATTCCGCCAATGACGCCCGACAGCGCGCCAAGCACACCGCAGCCCTGGTTAAACCTGTTCAGGCAAAACCCACAATCGCCAAACCTGACAATACATAGCTTACAATAATGACTCGCTTGATTATTCTCATTGCCATTGCTCTGGCCATCTGGCTGCTGATTCGCTGGTTTATACGCACCCCGCCGCCACAGGTGCTCGCCTCCGTCAAACGGGCAGGCCTGACCATCGCAATACTCGCTCTGGTGCTGCTGGTCGTCACCGGTCGCCTCAACGTGCTGATCGCCGCAGGCGCCGCCGCTCTGCCATTTTTGAGACGCGGCTTTATGCTGCTGCGGTATTTGCCGATGATACAAGGTCTATTGGGCGGCGCCGCCAAAGCCGCAAATCTCGGTGGCCAACGCAACCCCTTCTCCACACTGGAAACCCGCTTCCTGCGCGTGAGCCTGGATATCACAACCGGCAATCTAGACGGCGAAGTACTGGAGGGTGCCTTCGAAGGACGATTCCTCAGTAAAATGACCCTGGACGAACTGCTGCACCTGCTGAAAGAATGTAACATCGATCCACGCTCCGCCGCCCTGCTCACCGCCTATCTTGACCGACACCACAACGCCTGGCGCGCTCAAACCAACGGCACCCGCACCTCGCCCCCGGAACACGGCATGTCTGCCGACGAAGCCCGTGACATTCTGGGCATCGAGGGCGAATCCAGCGAAGATGACGTCCTCCAGGCCCACCGCCGCCTGATCCACAAACTGCACCCGGATCGGGGCGGCTCCACGTATTTGGCCGCTAAAATCAACCAAGCCAAGGACTGCCTGCTAAAATAACCCACGCGCTCCCGGCCCCCCCAAAGAGATACTTGACTGAAATAGTGGGTTATACGGTAAAATCGGCACCGAACACATTTTGAACCCCCCTTTTATCCGCTTATTCAATCCCCAAAGGGGCATTTCCTGGAGTCAAACATGCAAGCAGAAGTAGACGGCAAAATCATCCAGCTCAGCGAAGCCGGCTGGCTGGAAGATTTAAACGAGTGGAGCGAAGCCCTCGCCCATGAAATCGCTAAAAATGAAAAAGTTGAACTGACTGACGAACACTGGGACATCATTAACGAAGCCCGCAGTTTTTTTGAAGAAAATGGCAAAGTCTGCGAACCCCGCGCCTTTTCCAAAATCATGAAAAAGAAATACGGCAAGGATCGTAGCGATAGTAAATATATCTACGCGCTCTTCCCCTACGGCCTGATTAAATCCGCCAATAAAATTGGCGGCCTGCCGCGTCCCAAAGGTTGCAGCTAATCACCGAACACCCGTGATTCGCTGCAACCTTTCAGTGCAACACACCCCCCTGCCGGCCTTGTCCGGCAGGATTATTCATTTCTCTTTGAACCCAACGCCATTCCCCCGTAGGCTTGTGCTTTGCCTGCAAACAGGAATACATCAGCGTGGTACGGCAACCTGTACTCAACCTCACTCCGATCGCCGCGATACATTCCCGGTTAACGATCATTGGCTGTTTCTTTATCGTGACGCTCTTCTCGGCACCGTTATACGCCGCTGAATCAACACCAAATTTAATAACTGTCGATGCAAACACCAACGACAGTAGCAAAACCGAGACGCCCCGCCCCCAGCCCCGCATCCAATTACTCGCCCCTCTCGATAAAACCCGTGACGCCGTCTCCAGTGGCGTCACCTATTTTGCCAACTGGCTGGACAATTTTTTTGGTGACGACCGCATCTTCGAAGAATCACAAAACAGCCATCTCAAATTGAACCTGATAGAGATCAACGAAGAAGGCCACGAACCCCGCTTCGAAGCCAGCCTGCAAGGCAAGCTCACCTTACCCAATACCCAAAAACGCTTGAAAGTACTCTTTGAAAGCGACCCCGGCGAAGACGTCAGTCCCGACGACACCATTATTGAAGCCGTCGAAAACCAACAACAATCCCTCGGCCTGCGCTACATCCAGTTCACCTCCGATTGGTTGCGCGCACACACCGATATTGGCGTACGTTTTCGCTCCGGCTTTGACACCTTTGCGCGCTTTCGATTGCGCGGTTTATTTGACCTTGGGCAATGGCAATTGCGCGCCGCCGAAACCTTATTCTGGCGTGACTCCACCGGCCCCGGCGCCACCACTCGCGTCGATATCGAACGTCGCTTTGCCGAAGACACTCTGTTCCGTGCCAGCAGCAGAGCCTCCTGGCTGGACAAAACCCGTCAGTTCGACATGAGCCAGAATTTTTTCCTGATCCACACCATCAACAAACACCGCGCCGTGATTTATCAAGCCGGACTCACCGGTGTCAGCGAACCCAAAACCCACACCACCGGCTACATTCTCTCAGTGCGCATGCGCCAACAAATACACCGCGACTGGTTATTCTTCGAGATCAATCCCAAAGTCATTTATCCGCAGGCAGAAAACTTTCATTCACGGCATTCATTAACATTTAAACTGGAAGTGGTTTTTGGTGGCGCTTAACAAAAAATTATTCCCGTTAAATTATGGGAATAGTTTGATATCTCCTGCTATTATCTCGCTAATTTCGAACAATCTGAGGAAAGTGACATGAAGAAAAAACTGACCACGAATGCAGGCTGTCCTGTAGCAGATAATCAAAATGTCATGACCGCTGGTCCACGGGGGCCTCAATTATTACAAGATGTGTGGTTTCTGGAAAAATTAGGGCATTTTAATCGGGAAGTCATACCTGAACGGCGAATGCATGCAAAAGGTTCGGGAGCGTATGGAACGTTCACGGTCACTCACGACATCACAAAATATACCAAAGCAAAAATTTTTTCTAGCATCGGCAAGAAAACTGATTTATTTGCTCGATTTACCACAGTAGCAGGCGAGCGAGGCGCGGCGGATGCCGAACGAGATATTCGAGGGTTTGCGGTTAAGTTTTATACCGAAGAAGGCAACTGGGATATGGTCGGAAACAATACCCCGGTTTTCTTCTTGCGTGACCCGTTAAAATTTCCCGATCTCAATCATGCAGTAAAACGTGACCCGCGAACCAACATCCGCAGCGCACAAAATAATTGGGATTTTTGGACATCTATTCCTGAAGCATTGCATCAAGTAACGATCGTTATGAGCGACAGAGGGCTTCCCGCAACGTATCGACACATGCACGGGTTTGGTAGCCATACGTTTAGTTTGATCAATGCTGACAATCAACGGGTATGGGTCAAATTTCACTTTAAATCAAACCAGGGGATTAAAAATTTAACGGATCAAGAAGCAGAAGTGGTTATCGGCAAAGACCGTGAAAGTCATCAAGCCGATTTATACAATGCGATTGAAGAAGGCGACAACCCTTCATGGGTGTTGAAAATCCAGATCATGACCGAAGCCCAGGCTGAAGCCTCACCGTATAATCCCTTCGATCTCACCAAGATATGGCCGCATAGCGATTACCCACTCATCGAAGTCGGAGTCATGGAGTTGAATAAGAACCCTGAAAACTTCTTTGCCGAGGTTGAGCAATCGGCGTTTAACCCTGCCAGTGTCGTTCCCGGCATTAGTTTCTCTCCCGATAAAATGCTGCAAGGCCGACTGTTTGCTTATGGCGATGCCCAACGCTACCGCTTGGGTGTCAATCATCAGCACATACCGGTGAATGCACCTCGCTGCCCTGTTCACAGTTACCACCGTGATGGCGCCATGCGTGTTGATGGTAACTTTGGCAGCACTATTGGTTATGAACCCAACAGTCACGATGAGTGGCAAGAGCAACCAGACTATTCTGAGCCTCCGATGAATTTATCGGGTGCTGCGGATCACTGGGATCACCGTGAAGACGATGATTATTATTCGCAACCCGGCAATTTATTCAGACTAATGAACGCGGAACAAAAAGAAGCCTTATTCAATAATACCGCCAGGTCACTTGGCGATGCTTCAATGGAGGTTCAGAAACGTCATATTGAAAATTGCTCAAAGGCTGATCCCGCTTATGGGGCAGGTATAGCCAAAGCGCTTGGCGTATCTTAGATGCTATTGAGGGAAGCACTGATTCATTCTGGCCGAAATCAATCGCGATATAAAATATTTAGATTCGGCCACGAGTGGTGTTAATGGGGCCTGGGATTAGTATTAATGCACGATTAATGAGGTCGGTGAGGCTCATCAGTTAACAGAACACCTGTGCTGTCGTCACTGGTACGTGATGCATCGTAAAGGCAAACGTTTTACCGCGCTTGGTCTTAGCCTTTAACCATTTTTTACTGTAAGAGACCCATGCGCTGTTGCACATCGACCACTCATAACGCTTAGCGTCCAATCTGGGCCTTGCCACTCAGTCCTAACATGTATCGCATCGCTCCGGATGATGAGCAACCGATGCATAAGCCGTATCATAAAGCCGTTCCTTGCCACGACGACTGCATTCCACGTACACCATATCCAGGGCTTCCCGCGCCTCCCCTTCCTCAGTGCAGTTTCCTGAACCTAGCATAGCTCTGCAAACACAACGCTTTACAAAACGAATCAAGGCTTTATTCGACATACTGCTCAAAGCACGTTCGAGTTTTTCTATTTTCACCGCGGTACCTCCATGTTCTTTTTGATGCGGTCTGACATCCTGTAGACGCTACTGACGGGGACTGAGGTTCCCATCCCCGGACATCCTATTCACTTTTTCTATCGGCAAAATCGTATAATCACACAAGCTAAAACTGTGACATACATCACAAAACAGGGAACCAAAAAGGTATGCAGGCTATCGAAGCAGTGATACTTGCAGGACATGAGGCGCACGCCCATAATCCGGGATCAAGTCTAACCAACAACATTGATAACAACATTGATAACAACACCGAAACTAAGGAGACACCACATCATGAACAAACGGATCATTCTGACAGGCACCCTGCTGTTAGGCACACTATTTAGCGTCGGCGCAGCGCAGGCCTGCGACTCCATGGGTCCCAGCACTCACATGGGCAGTCTGATGTCCGTAGACGCGGCCAAGCACACCTTCACCATCCGTGATGCCCAGTCCCGCAGCCCCATTACCTTTGCGGCCACCCAGGAAATCATCTCCGGCCTGAAGGGTTTTGCCGGCAGCCTGATGGTAAATTACGAAGAGAATGACGATGGTGGTCTCAGTGCAGTTGGGGTCACATTTTAAAACCTCATTCACTCCGAGATTTCTTCACAAAAAAAGGCGGAGCTACCCGCCTTTTTTTGTGCCTTAAATTAGTCAATTAGGACGCATGTACAGGCCCGCCCCTTCACCAAACCACATACCCTTAAGAATTACATGGAAATCGTCGACAAGACTGAATAACAACTAAAAGTTGTCAAAAATAACTGTAGATATGTCATATTGCTTCGTAAATTGACATGACTCATCAATGGAGGGAACCCTTGAATATTTCGCGTCGTGAATTTTTAGGCATGCTCGCCACAGCCTACGCGGCTGGATTTTGGGGTAACGCCAATGCCACCAGCCTGATGTCTCAATCGCACGGGGCCAAGGAACTGTACGATATTCCCCGCTTTGGCAATGTCTCATTGCTACATTACACTGACACCCACGCCCAATTGTTACCAATCTATTACCGCGAACCTGACACCCACATCGGCACCGGAGCAATGGCCGGCAAAATCCCCCATTTGGTGGGCGATTACTTCCTGGACAGGTTCAACATCCCCCGAAATTCCCCTGAGGCCTACGCCCTGGCCTACATGAACTTCCCAGAACTTGCAAAAAAATACGGTGCCATGGGTGGCTACGCCCAAATGACCACGCTGGTGAAACAATTGCGCGCCAGCCGCCCTGGCGCATTGCTACTGGATGGTGGCGATAGCTGGCAAGGCTCCGCCACGGCGCTGTGGACCAACGCCCAGGATATGGTCGATGCCTCCCTGCTCATGGGTGTCGATGCGATGACGGCCCACTGGGAGTTCACCTACGGCATGAATCGCGTCAAAGAGGTAATCGAAAATGACTTTGCGGGCAAGCTCGACTTCCTCGCGCAAAACGTCGTGGACTACGAATTCGAAGATCCCATTTTCAACCCCTATGTCATCAAAGAAATCAACGACACCCGGGTCGCCATCATCGGCCAAGCCTTCCCCTACACGCCCATCGCCAATCCCCGGCATTTAGTCTCCGATTGGCAATTCGGCATCAACGAGGAACGCGCACAAGCCATGGTCGATCAGGCCCGCGATGGAGGCGCGCAAGTCGTGATACTGCTGTCCCACAACGGCATGGATATTGACCTGAAAATGGCCAGCCGCATCACCGGCGTGGACGCCATCCTCGGCGGCCATACCCACGATGCCATTCCCGTTGCCCTGCCCATCAAAAACCGCAGCGGCCAGACCCTGGTCATCAATTCCGGCTCCAACGGCAAATTTCTCTCGGTGCTGGATCTGGAAGTGCGTAACGGCAAGGTACGTGATTACCACTACCGACTGCTGCCGGTTTTTAGCAACCTGATCGAACCGGATCGCGCCATGGAGGCACACATCAAAAAGGTGCGCGCGCCGTTTCTCCACACACTCAACAAGGCACTCGCGGTATCCGACGAACTACTTTATCGGCGCGGCACCTTCACCGGCACCTTCGACCAACTGATCGTTGATTCCCTGCTGCAAGAAAAAGGCTCGGAAATCGCATTTTCTCCCGGCTTCCGTTGGGGCACCAATATCCTCCCGGGGCAAACCATCACTCTGGAAGACGTGATGTCACAGACCGCCATCACCTACCCGGCCACCACCGTCAACGAATTAACCGGCACCAATATCAAAGAACTATTGGAGGACATCGCCGATAATCGCTTCAACATCGACCCCTACTAACAACAGGGCGGCGATATGGTGCGCGTCGGTGGACTGAACTACAGCATCGACCCCACCGCACTCAAGGGCAAACGTATCAGCGACATGGAGATCAACGGCAAAAAAATACGGGCCAGCAAGATCTACAAAGTGGCCAGCTGGGCCAGCGTCGCCGAGGACGTGGAGGGAAAACCCATGTGGGATGTCGTGTCAGAATACCTGCAAGACATGAAGCATGTGACGGTCAAGCACCTCAACATGCCAAAAATTAAAAACGTAAAAGGCAACCCTGGCATTGCGGATGAATTGACCTAGAAAAACGTAGAACGTCTATCCGCGACCCAGTCAGCACTTGGCATGGGCTGAACCCGCATCGTATCAGCACATGCCGAGACCACACATTTCTGATGACGCACAGGCGTTGCCACAACCGCCGCAGTTATCGTCGTCGTTCATGATATTAATTTCACAGCCGTTGCTGGCATCACCGTCACAATCGCTAAAGCCCCCCGAACACAACATAATCGACACCTGACCATCAGCACAGGAACCGATACCGTGTAACACCGTCATCGACACATTGTCATCCACCTGACCATTACAGTTGTTATCCACACCGTCACACAACTCAACGGCCCCTGGAAAAATGTTGGCGTTGTTATCATCACAATCCAGGGCGGCGATGACACCGTCGCCATCGGCATCTTTACACTGCGCATCATCACTCCCTGCCACGCAAGTTGTTTGTGTTTGTGCTTGTGCTTGTGCAGACGGTGCCGAAGCAGCCACTCCGGCACTTGTCGCAGAACGATCACAAAACGCAATCACAGAAAGCGCTGTGGTTTGCCCGGCCAATACCCGAATGCCACGGTTCTGATTCAAGCGACGGTCACCCAGACGATAATGAACAGCATATTCTCCCGCCGGCAACCCCGTCAGCTGAAACTTTCCATCTGCCGCAGTAATCACCACGTACGGCATCCCCGGCACATAAACTTGCATCCCATCCACGCCACCCTGATCACAGTAATTCACGGAACCCGATATCACACCGGACGATGGCAAACCCGCGGCCATTGGCAATGAAGAAAACATAACCGCAAACAGCAATACCAACAGGCCTGAGATTGAACGCATACGAAATCCTTTTTTAGGTGAAGGGTGACTGTTGAAAAAAATCATGGACGTGGCCTGGTTGAATAAAACAGGTCTTTTTCAAATGCTAATACTCATTAGATCAGCGTTCCGAACAACCCGCTCCGGCCGCACTATAACAAACGGCCAAAACCCTGTCTTCGATAACGGCGAAGCTTCAGTAAAAAATGGCTAAAATTTGCTATAATTGCCTTGCGTGCAATACAAAAAGTCAGCAAATACTGATTTTTTGTGTGCGTTTTTTAAACAGCGAGAACGCTAATGACCTCTTTCAACGTCCATAACGATGATGCGGGACTGCAGATACGCCCCACCCCCGGCCGTACCGTCAAGGAGGTGCAAGCCTACGCGGGCGGGCATGCCGTGCAGGGGGACGAAAATGCCACAGAAGCCCCCAAACAGGCGGATCGCAAAGAAAGGCGCAGAAAGCGTGATCGACGTCACCAAAAGGATGCCGTATTACTTGACACTCGTAGCGGCCATGATCGACGGAACGCATCGATAAATGAAAGCTCAGAGACCCGCAACGACACTCCCGAAGCAGGCTCTACATCCGGCATTGATGTCTACACCTAGTCACCACACAAACAGCCCGTCACTCGCCTCCCGGGACCTGCCCCAGGGTCAGGCGGACTTCCACGTCCATCCACAAACCATCATCCGTGCATCGTTTTGATATGCGCGTCAGATGTTGGCGTTTAAACGTTTCCCGCTGCGCTTTCGGAATCAACTCCAGCAAACCACGCAATGCCGCACCCCACACCACATCCCACCAAGCCTGCTCGTCCAGTAAGTGATAACCCACTTGTATCGTGGTTTGTTTGATCTTGATATAACCGGCTTCTGTCATCAATTCGTGGCAAACATCCGCCTCTTTTAAACGCGCTGTGGCCAACGGCATCGCGGCCATATCAACACCCGCCGCTTCCAAGTCTTCCACAAAAATCTCGGCCAACGGTGCGAAGGCCTGTTCGGTAAAACTGCTGAATAACACCATGCCATTGGGACGCGTTACACGCCGCCACTGGGTTAACGCCTTGAGCATATCGGGAATAAAAAACAGGCCGAAGGAGCAGGCCACCGCATGGAAATAATCTCGGCGAAAACCCGGCTGCTCAGCATCCATCTGAAACAGCTCAACATTTTCAATCGACATTTTTTTAAGATTCTTTTCCGCCCGTGCCAACATGCCTTCCGATAGATCAATACCCATTACCCGACCTTGCGGCCCCACAGCCTGCGCCAAGGCGATGGCCAGAACCCCGGTACCCGTCGCCACATCCAGCACCTTCCAGCCACGATGAGGCTGCAAGTAGTCAACCATACGGTCAGCGGCAAACGGGAAAAAGCGCAGGGCAGCATTATCGTAATCCGATGCGACCGTATTAAAGATACCCGTCACTCGCTGTTTATGTTGCTCGGTTTCAGGGCAATCGCTCGCGTCATTCATCTTCAATATTCTCTTATCCAAAAGCATTTTTTTGCCTGGATATTACTTACCACGCTTCGCCACGTATAAACCGGGAATCCAGGTTTTATGAATTTTGGTGGTCGCGGCCAGGTCGTCATTGGCATCATCAACAAAGCGAAAATGATTAATACCAATACGCACAATATCATCGTGGTGCAATTGACATTGCTCAATGCGTTGATCATTCACAAACGTGCCATTGGTACTACCGCAATCTTTGATGAAATACGCAAATGCATTTTCTGTAACGACGGGTTTATCAACCCTCTGTCGGGCCTCAATCAGCGCATGTTGTTTACTGACGAGTTCGTCATTGATGGTGATGTCATTATCCACGCCCCGACCAATGTACGACACCTGTTTTTCCAGCCGCAGAGTAATGCCTTCTATGTTGCCTTTAAATTGAATGAGTGCTGCCATACTCTCGCCCTTCCACGCTGTTGGATATTTTGAGAATCGCTGAATCAGCTATGCTCGACACTTGATCGAAGAATACAGAGGCTACACCACATATTGACGAATATCACGCCTGCGCCTGCTACACTGCTTTCAGACGCGGCGCCGAGACCCGACGCTCGTCACAATGGATACGCAACGCTTACAAACAGGAGATTGGCATGTCAAACCATACCTATAAACTCATCGAATTGGTCGGCTCATCCCCCACCAGCAGTGACGACGCCATCCACAGTGCTATTGAGCGTGCGTCAAAAACCCTACGCAACATGGACTGGTTCGAAGTCATGGAAACCCGCGGCCACCTTGAAGATGGCAAGATCGCGCATTTTCAGGTCAAACTCAAAATAGGCATTCGGCTCGATGATTAGACGCTCTTAACCGTGCTAAAAATATATTCTGCCGGAAATATTACTGACGCCTACTTGCTACACAACCTGCTGACCGAAGCGCGCATCGAAACGCAAATTCTCAACGAGTATGCACAAGGTGGCGTTGGGGAATTATCGTTTACTCATGCTTACCCAGAACTGTGGTTGGTTAATGCAGTTGATCGCGAGCGAGCACGGAACATCATCGAAACCTTCGAACAACGACAAGACCCCATCGGCTCCATCCCTTGCCCGCACTGCGATGAAAACAACCCGGACAGCTTTGAAGTCTGCTGGCGCTGCCAAACACCATTAGTCCATAATCCCACCGGTTAACCACCTTTCCTGAACAAGAACTAAGCGGATTCTAGTGTTTTCAATACAGCCCCGAGCGCCGCCCGGAAAGACCCGTGCCCCTAGTTTTCATACGCCATTATTTGGCACCAAGCGGGCACCAAGTGCTAAATAATATTGTCCAACGGCCGACGTCTTGCACTTGACAGCAGGGGGATGAAACAAGTATTTCTAATATAGACGCGGTCAAAAAATCGCCAAATAACATCAACTAATTGTATTTTAAGAGAATTATGGGAAAATCACTAGTCATCGTCGAGTCTCCAGCCAAAGCCAAGACGATCAATAAATACCTCGGCAAGGATTTTATCGTGAAATCCAGCGTCGGACATATCCGTGATTTACCCACCAGCGGCAGTGCCTCCAGCAATTCCAAAATGGATCCGAAAGCACGCGCCAAACTGGCTGCGGAATCGAAAAAACTCAGCCCGGCGGTACGCGAAAAACGCAAACGCGCCCGCGCTGCCAAGGCGCTCGTTGCGCGCATGGGTATCGACCCGGAAAACAACTGGGAATCCACGTATGAAATCATGCCCGGCAAGGAAAAAGTCGTCGCGGAATTACAAAAGCTCGCCAAAAATGCCGACACCGTTTATCTCGCGACAGATTTGGACCGCGAAGGAGAAGCCATTGCCTGGCATTTGACCCAAGCCATTGGCGATGACGTCCCCTTCAAGCGCGTGGTGTTTAACGAGATCACCCAAAATGCCATCCAAGAGGCATTTGCCAAACCGACCACCCTAGATTACGACCAGGTTTACGCACAACAAGCACGACGTTTTCTCGACCGCGTGGTCGGCTACATGTTGTCGCCACTGTTGTGGAAAAAGCTCGCGCGCGGACTCTCTGCTGGCCGTGTACAATCCGTTGCCGTGCGTTTGGTGGTGGAACGCGAACGTGAAATTCACGCCTTCGACCCGGAAGAATACTGGGAAGTATTTGCCGACCTCAGCACCCACGATGGCGAAACCCTGCGCATGCAGGTATTCAAACAAAACGACAAAAACTTTCGGCCGCCCAACAAGGGACTCACCGATGCAGCCGTGGCGATTTTGCAACATGCCGACTATAACGTCGTTAAACGCGAAGTCCGGCCGTCATCGAGCAAACCAAAAGCCCCGTTTATCACTTCGACCCTGCAACAGTCCGCCAGCACACGGCTGGGTTTTGGCGTCAAGAAAACCATGATGATGGCCCAACGTCTGTACGAAGCCGGTTACATCACTTACATGCGTACCGACTCCACCAATCTCAGCGGCGAAGCTGTCACTGCGCTACGCGACTACATTAAAGGAAAATACGGTAAACAGTATTTACCAGAAAAACCCATTTCATACAGCAGCCGCGAAGGCGCGCAAGAAGCGCATGAAGCGATACGCCCTTCCAACGTACGCACCATGATGTCCGAACTGCAAAACGTCGACAAAGATGCAGTGCGGCTTTACGAACTGATCTGGCGGCAATTTGTCGCTTGCCAAATGCCACCAGCCAAGTTTGACGTCACCACACTTAAGATTGATGCCAGCGGATTTGAACTGCGCGCCAAGGGCCGCGTGGTGAAATTTGATGGCTGGACCAAGGCACTGCCACCCCAACAGAAAAATGCCGACGATATAATTCTTCCGCCCATCGTGGAAGGCGATGTGTTGTCACTGGTGAAGCTTCACCCATCGCAACATTTCACCAAACCACCGGCACGTTACAGTGAAGCCTCTCTGGTGCGCGAATTGGAAAAACGCGGCATCGGCCGCCCGTCAACTTACGCGGCGATCACTTCCACCATTCAGGATCGCGGTTATGTCACCGTGCAAAATCGGCGATTTTATGCTGAAAAAATAGGTGCCATAGTCACCGAACGTTTGGTCGAAAACTTTGGTGAATTGATGAATTACAGCTTCACCGCCAAAATGGAAGAAAAGCTTGATGCCATTGCCGCTGGCAAAAGCAACTGGCAAGACGTGTTGGATGATTTTTATAAAGACTTCAAGTCTCAGTTAGCTGCTGCCGATCAAGATGAAGGTGGCATGCGCAGCAATGACCCCATCACCACCGACATTGCCTGCACTACCTGCGAGCGCCCCATGCAAATTCGTGCAGGCTCCACCGGCGTGTTCCTCGGCTGCTCCGGCTATGGTTTGCCACCCAAAGAACGCTGCAAATCCACCATGAATTTAATCCCCGGCGACGAAGCCGTGGATGTGGATGCCGATGAAGAAAGCGAAGCACGCGCCTTAATGGAAAGACACCGCTGTCCCATTTGCAACACCGCAATGGACAGCTACCTGATTGACGAACAACGCAAACTCCACATCTGCGGCAACAGTCCGGACTGTGAAGGCTACGAAATTGAAACCGGAAAATTCCGCATCAAAGGCTACGACGGCCCCATCATCGAATGCGATAAATGCGGTTCCGAAATGCAACTCAAAACCGGACGTTTCGGCAAATACTTTGGCTGCACCAGTGACGAATGCAAAAATACCCGCAAATTATTGCGCAACGGTGAAGCCGCCCCACCCAAAGCTGACCCGGTACACATGAAAGAGTTACCTTGCGAAAAGTCAGATGGCTATTTTGTGTTACGCGACGGTGCAGCCGGGATCTTCCTCGCCTCCAGCGCCTTCCCGCGCTCACGTGAAACGCGCGCGCCCAAAGTCAGCGAGTTACTGCCACATCGCAACGAGCTGGATCCGAAACACAACTACCTTTGTGAAGCCCCCTTGGAGGATGACAAAGGCAGGCCCAGCGTGATTCGCTTCAGCCGCAAAAGCAAAGAACAGTACGTAATGACCGAAGATAAAGACGGCAAGGCCACTGGCTGGACTGCCCATTACGTTGATAAAGCCTGGGTGATCTCCAAGGCGGTGAAAAAGAAGGCCGCAAAAGCCGCCAAGAAAAAAGTCGGTAAGAAAAAACCGGCGAAAAAATAATCCGCCGAAAAAGGCCATCAACCATTAAAATACCCTGGAGCTATGCGCACACTTTCAGTGTTTGGTCGTAATTGCCATCAAAAATGTCATGTACGCTTCTTCATCCCAAGCCTGACCACCCAGCACCTGATAACGAATAATTCCCATCGGGTCAACCAAGTAAGTTGAAGGTAAACCCCGCGGTTTCCAACGCTCTGTCACCGAACCATCACGATCCATTAGCGACACCAGATCCGGGGCCAACACGCCCAAAAAGGTAAATACCGTATCTTCGTCTTCCGCAGTGTTCACCATTGCCATAACCAAACGATCATCGGGCAATTTTTCCACCATGCGTTGAATTGCAGGAATTTCACGCCGACATGGCCCACACCAGCTGGCCCAGAAATGCACAAACACCCACTGCCCCCCATGGTCAGTATGCGCCTCGGAAAGAGTAAAGTGCTTACCGTCAATATCATCAAGCGCAAGAGAGGGTGCCTCACGGTTTGAAACAGCTAAAACTCCCTTGGGCAGAGTAATCATTGCCCTCGTTTGTCCTTGCGCGACAAATACACCCCCGCCTGCCACCGTCACCGCAGCGAATAAAATAGATAGACTTATAAAACCAGCATAAAAATACTTCATGGCTTTTTCTCTTTAACAGCATCGCCGCAGGCAAAATTGTCAATTCGTACAACTATCTCCGCAACACCGGTCACAATCCCAAATTTATCGACGGCATTCCCCGGTTGCATCGGTTCAACGTCGAACTGTGCGACTAATGAAAAGGGTCTTTTTGACTTTTCCAGGATCACATTGCCACCCTCGTTTTCATCCGGCTGAAAATCCAAACGTTCCGGTAACAGCGTCCAGCGAAACGTAGATTGGGCGGCCAAGGGAATGTTCATTTTATCCCACAATGGCAGCCACTGGCTGCGGGGAATGCGACGAACCCTTTTCTGTGCCGAGGAAAAAGACCATTTCTTCAACTCCAGCCAAATAATATTTTTGCTTTTATTTTCAATCACCACAGTAAAGAAGCAATAGGGTTCAAGCTCAGCAAGCATTCTTTTCGGAAACCCCCGCGCCTCAAAAAAAGCCGACATTTGTTCAGTTGTTCTTGGAAAGATACGGAGTCGTATTTGCTCATCTTCATAGGATGGAAGGACAGGTTTTTCCGCCGCCTGCACACTCAATACCATCATCACCGAGGTAATCAGAAAAGCCAAAACAGCACGACAATCACGCTTTGCGTATTTTTTCCCGAGAGTAGAAGGTTTCGCTGTCATATTTCCAATTTTACACTGGTATATCTAATTTCATGGAACTCGCATTTGCGAGGCACGTCAAACGGGTATGGTGCGGCGGGTGAAAAAGCGTGTGCGCGCCAAAAGTTTGCTGTTATTGGCCGATTATTGGCGTCGCCGACCTACCGCTGCAACGTGAAATGGCCGTTACTTGCAGGTCATTTTGTGGCTATATTCATTATGAACGCAGCCGATACGGGTGGGTTCGCGCAGCGACAAGTAAATTGGCATGAGGTTTGCTTCTATTAAAATGTGGGGAACTGCATAAAATTATAACGAAATGTATAACTGAACCATGCAGTGAAAACCGCATTTTCGTTTAATGACTCACAGAACCACCAAGTGCAAGCATACGTTCATTAAATGTTAATGCAAATTGAGGGTTTGGTTAGCCCGCTGGCGGCCGATATATCGTGTAAACGCCATAACTTCTTGACTTGAGAGGTCGACAATATGCCCATTTTCGAGCACTACCGGTCCCGTTACGATGAAGTACAAGAAGAGGAGATGTCGCTCCAGGAATACCTGGATCTGTGCAAGAGCACTCCTTCTGCATACGCCACCGCGACCGAACGAATGCTCACCGCCATCGGCGAGCCACAAATGCTCGATACACGGCAAGACCCCTACTTAAGCCGCCTGTTCTTTAACAAGCTCATCAAGATTTACCCTGCATTCAAAGATTTCTATGGAATGGAGGACACCATTGAACAAATTGTGGCTTTCTTCCGACACGCCGCGCAAGGCTTGGAAGAAAGAAAACAGATCCTTTATTTGCTTGGCCCCGTGGGCGGCGGCAAATCGTCACTGGCTGAAAAGCTTAAATCATTAATGGAGCAAGAACCCTTTTATATCATCAAAGGCTCACCCATTAACGAATCACCACTGGGTTTATTTTCTCCCGATGAAGACAGCCATATTCTCGAAGAGGACTACGGTATCCCACGGCGCTACCTGAGCGGCGTGATGTCACCTTGGGCGGTAAAACGCCGCCATGAATTCAATGGCGACATTAGCAAGTTTCGAGTAGTGAAATTATACCCCTCAATACAACGTCAAATCGCCATCTCGAAAACAGAACCGGGCGATGAAAACAATCAGGACATTTCATCGTTAGTCGGAAAAGTCGATATCCGTATGCTGGAAAAATTCAGCCAGGATGACCCTGATGCCTATTCCTACTCGGGTGGCTTGTGTCTCGCCAACCAAGGTTTGATGGAATTTGTCGAAATGTTCAAGGCCCCTATCAAGGTATTGCACCCCCTGTTAACCGCCACTCAAGAAGGCAATTACATGGGTACGGAAGGTATTACAGCCTTACCGTTCAGTGGCATTATCCTTGCGCATTCCAATGAATCCGAATGGCTCGCATTTAAAAACAACCGTAATAATGAAGCCTTCCTGGATCGTATATTTATCGTCAAAGTACCGTATTGCTTGCGCGTTTCTGAAGAAATTAAAATTTATGGGAAGTTACTCGACAACAGCTCGCTGTCCAACGCTGCCTGCGCACCTGGCACCTTAAAGATGATGGCCCAGTTCGCTGTGCTTTCGCGACTCAAGGAGCCTGAAAACTCCAACATCGAATCCAAAATGCGTATTTACGATGGAGAAACCTTGAAAGACATAGACCCCAAGGCCAAAACCTACCAGGAATATCGTGACTTTGCCGGTGTCGATGAAGGCATGACAGGATTATCCACCCGATTTGCCTTTAAGATATTATCGCGCGTGTTTAATTATGACCACACGGAAGTTGCCGCAAACCCAGTACACTTGCTTTATGTGCTCGAACAACAAATTGAACAAGAACAATTCCCACCAGAAATTGCCGAAAAATACGTATCATTTCTGAAGGGAATATTGGCAACACGTTATGCGGAATTTATCGGTAAAGAAATCCAAACTGCCTATCTCGAATCTTACTCCGAGTACGGCCAGAATATTTTCGACCGTTATGTAACCTACGCCGACTACTGGATACAGGATGAAGAATATCGCGACCCGGATACGGGCGAAATATTCGACCGTGGGGCGCTCAATGAAGAACTGGAAAAGATCGAAAAACCTGCGGGCATCAGCAACCCCAAAGATTTTCGCAATGAAATTGTCACTTTTGTTTTACGCGCACGGGCGCGCAACCACGGCAGCAACCCACTCTGGACAAGTTATGAAAAACTGCGCGAAGTTATCGAGAAAAAGATGTTTTCTACTACCGAAGATTTGTTACCCGTAATTTCATTCAACGCCAAAGCCTCTACAGACGACCAAGGAAAACATCAGGATTTTGTCGACCGCATGGTCTCCAAAGGCTACACTGAAAAACAAGTTCGCTTGTTATCCGAGTGGTATCTTCGTGTAAGGAAAACAGCATAATGGCAGGTACCAGAGAAAAGAGGAAAGAGAAAATTTTGTATCTTTACTCTTTCATCTGAACTTATGACCCAGATAATCGATAGACGAATCAACGGAAAACACAAAAGCGCTGTCAACCGACGGCGGTTCTTGCGTCGATTTCGAGGACAGATCAAAAAGGCCGTTGCCGACGCCATTAATAAGCGCTCGATCATCGATATTGAGAACGGCGAAAAAATCAACATCCCGACCAAAGACACCCATGAGCCTATTTTCCATCACGGGCAGGGTGGTCGGCGCAATGCCATACACCCCGGCAATAAAGAATTCATCACTGGCGACCATATAGCACGCCCACCAAGAGGCCCCGGCAATGGCGGCAGCGAAGCCAGCGACCAGGGAGAAGGGGAGGATGAATTTGCCTTCCAGCTGTCTCGGGAAGAGTTTCTGGAGTTCTTCTTTGAAGACCTGGAACTGCCCGACCTGGTCAAAACCCAGCTTACTAAAATCACTGATTACAAAAGTGTACGCGCCGGTTACAGTACCACTGGCGTACCCGCCAACATTGATATTGTGCGTTCGTTAAAGGGCGCATTAGCACGGCGCATTGCGCTGCGCACACCCTATTCTTCTGAGCTCGCTGAATGCGAAAAAGAACTTGAAGAGCTAGAGGCTAATACTGAAGACCCATCTCAGGATCAGCGCATACTCGAACTCAAAAATAATATTCGCCGCCTGAAGGACAAAATTTCAACAATTCCCTTCATTGATACCTTCGATCTTCGCTACCGAAATCGCATTCTCGAACCTTCTCCGACAACACAGGCTGTGATGTTCTGTTTGATGGATGTTTCAGGCTCAATGGATGAAGCACGCAAGGAAATGGCGAAACGTTTCTTCATTTTGCTTTATTTATTTCTGACCCGCACCTATGAAAATATACAGGTAGTGTTCATTCGTCATCACACCACAGCCAAGGAAGTCAACGAAGAAGATTTCTTTTATTCTCGAGAAACAGGTGGCACCGTGGTTTCAAGTGCACTGGAGTTAATGCACAAAATTATTTGCGAACGCTACCCCACCAGCGACTGGAATATTTATGCAGCACAGGCCTCTGATGGTGATAACTGGGAAGGTGATTCTCCCAATTGCAATACGCTGCTCAATGAACGAATTATGCCCTTGTTACAATATTTCGCATATATCGAAATAATGGCTCACGACCATCAGAGTCTGTGGCGACATTACGAAAAGGTCAAAGCACTGCACCGAAATTTTGACATGCAGTCCATTAATGACAATAACGAGATCTATCCTGTTTTCCGTAAACTGTTTACCAGGAAACCCACATGACTGGTGCATCCAAGCATACGATTATTACCGAAAGTTCAGAGTGGACCATCGAGCTTATCCAGCGTTTTGACGAAGAGATTTCGCGCATTGCTAAAAACTATGGGCTGGACACCTACCCCATTCAAATCGAAATAATCAATAGTGAACAAATGATGGATGCCTATTCTTCCGTAGGCATGCCATTGGGCTATCATCACTGGTCATTCGGAAAACAGTTTTTAGAAACAGAACAACGTTACCGTCGTGGTCAAATGGGCCTTGCTTACGAAATAGTGATTAATTCCAATCCCTGCATCGCCTATTTGATGGAAGAAAACAGCATGACCATGCAGGCTCTGGTGATCGCCCATGCCTGTTATGGGCACAATTCTTTTTTCAAAAAGAATTATTTATTTCAAACCTGGACCAATGCAGACGCCATTGTTGACTACCTTTTATTCGCCAAAAAATACATTGCCGACTGTGAGCAACGTTACGGCGTCAGCGAAGTGGAGGCCATTCTGGATTCCTGTCACGCCCTCATGAACTATGGCGTCGACCGTTACAAACACCCACCCCATCTGTCTGCCGAAGAAGAGAGTCAGCGCCAGAAAACCCGCGAGGAATACTTGCAAACACAGGTCAATCATTTGTGGAGCACTCTCCCCGTTAAGCCAGGTGAAAAAGATCAACAAAAAGAGGAGAACTTTCCCACGGAGCCTGAAGAAAATATTTTATACTTTATTGAAAAAAACGCACCATTGATGGAGTCTTGGAAACGGGAAATTGTGCGCATCGTTCGTAAAACTGCCCAATATTTTTACCCGCAGCGTCAGACTCAAGTCATGAATGAAGGCTGGGCAACTTTCTGGCATTACACTATTCTCAACACGCTCTACGATGAAGGCTTCGTCAGCGATGGTTTTATGATTGAATTTTTACAATCTCATACCAACGTCATCGTCCAACCCGGCTTCGATAGTCCTTTTTATTCCGGCATCAACCCTTACACACTGGGGTTTAACATGTTCAAAGATTTGCGCCGCATTTGCGAACACCCCACCGATGAAGACCGAACATGGTTTCCCGATATCGTAGATACAAACTGGATCGAGACCCTTGATTTCGCGATGCGTAATTACAAGGACGAAAGTTTTATCGGGCAATATTTATCGCCCAAATTGATTCGTGACCTGAGACTCTTTTGTGTACTGGATGACGATCAGGAAAAAGATCTGGAAATTTCTGCAATCCATGACGAACACGGTTACCGTTACGTTCGTTCTATGCTAGCCAAACAATATGACCTTTCCACACGAGAACCTAACATCCAGGTACACAATGTTGATTTACGGGGTGACCGCTCACTGACCCTGAGACACATCCAGCAGGGTCGCCGACCGTTAGGCAAAGATACCACCGAAGTTCTTCGGCATTTATCTCGACTTTGGGGATTTGACGTTCACATTGACACGGTCAGTGAGGATGGCTGCGTAACGCCGCTGGATGCTTCCGAGCTCAGTTTCTGAGACAATCCCAAAAAACCACTTGCTTGAAGCTTGGACACTAATTGTTTGAAGCTTGGACACTAACTTGGATTATATGCCTAATTTGGCTTCCAACATCTTGATTTTCCGCCCCATTTCTACCGAAATCTTCGCCAACTCCTGACGCAGGAATATATTTTCAATATTCATTTCCAGGTGGAACGCCAGTGTCTCTAAAATTTTCCGGTCGGCATCATCAAAACACCCACGGCGTTTGTTCAGCACCTGAATAGCGCCGACCACTTTTTTTGTGGTCACGCCATGCACCGGAACACAGAGTGCGGTGCGGGTCACGAAACCTGTTTTCACTGCCACGATGTCATGCGCACCGACCTGATCCTCCAGGTCGTCTTCAATCACATGTTCACCACTGGACATGACACGCCCAACGATAGAATTTTTAGTCGGCACCTGTAATTGCTTTTCATTTAGCCCCGTGCCGCACTGCAACCAGGCCTTTTCATCCACCGGATCGAGAATAAAAATGCTGCAGCGCTCCGCATCCAGCGCTTTTGGCATAATATCCACAAAAAACTGAATCAACTTCCGGTTCCCGGCCTCGCGCCAGGCCGTTTCCATAAGCTGCTGTTTTTTTCGCAACTGATTCAATTTTTGCTCTAACTCTGCCCTGTCCATAATTTTCTGCCTTTCAATCAATTATCGTGCACCACCCGCCATACCACAAATATGCGGACACAGCTTCGAAGAATATAGCTACTAGCGACACAACCGACCAGCGACTAAAGCGTGCCCCTTCCACAAAACGGACGACTTCAGCGCAGATTTGCCACGATGCTGTTTACTACCGCAAACAGAATCCGCATAATTTCGCTCCCTTCTCTGATACGGATACCCGCATGTCACGCATTAAAATTTACAGCACCGGCACCTGTCCAATTTGCGATAAAACCAAATTGCTTTTAAATAAATGGCACATCCCCTATGAAGAGGCCCGCATTGATCAAAATCAATCTGCCCTGCGCGAAATGGCCGAGCTGACTAACAACGCCCGCACCGTGCCGCAAATTGCCATCGATGGAAAATGGATCGGCGGATTCAGTGAGTTGACCGAGTTACACATGGACGGTGAATTAGACGACCTCTTCGAAGACTGACGCTTGCGCGCCGATATAATGCTGTCATCTGCCTGAATATCATCACAGTCACCCTTGCCTCACGGCACCCTGCTGCTCCAGCCCCGTCAAACCTGGCTCCTCCCATGATTCGTAATAACCACTAAACTTGCTACTGTTTTTGTGTCTCCAGGTTAACAAGCGGTTTATTGACGGGGTTGATATGAGCAGAGCTAAGCCAGCTGTCGCTATCCGAATCAGCGCTGTTGAATAAACAAATAATTTTAGTAGGGCGCCTCAACCTCTTGCCGCTTACGCCGCTATCTCAGACAAGACTGACTCACAATGATTTCAGTCCTTACCAGGAGGGCACACCGTCATGGAATTTATGATAGAAATCGTCGTTACCGCGTTCGCAATAGGTGGCATTTTATGGGCTATTGTTGCATTGCATCTCAGCGCCAATCTAAAACACAGTGATGCGCGCAGCTCCTTTTTTACCCAAGCAGATTCTGCACGCGACCTCGGGTTGCAACGGGTTCCCATCAAGAGCCATTTTGAGCACCCGCATCGCAGCCATCATAGAAATCGTTAAGCGATGTCCATACGGGCTTGGAAGACCGTTCAACAAAAAAGAGATACTGCAACTCTTATATCCGGCAGCCAAATGAATTCCACAGAGTGACCATCACGCTGCCGTCACTCACAAAAATACAGAATATTCTGGCATCCGGCGTAGTTTCTGCCAGCACAAGGCCTCAACAAATAAAAGCCACCGACGCCATTAAACGGCTGACCGTTAACCCAAGATGATGGGTGCTTTGAGTGGAAAAAGGTGCTGATGCCGATGGTGCTGATGTCGATATAAGATACTAAATCTTGTCTAAAATTATCCCGAAGTACCCCTGCATTCGCAGCATTAGAATACGCAACCAGAACCCAGGGCAGCCCACCACTCCGCAGCCACCACACCGACACTCAATCAGCAACTGCGGGCGGTGCTACAATGAAACCACGGCCCACGCCTAAAGCAGGGGTTGGCATTCCCCCGAATATCCGTTAAGGTACAGGGCGCTGCAGATGCGATGCGGCAGATTTGGCCGCTCTTTAGCCCTGCTAACTGTCCGACCCGTCTACCTCCCGATACACTCTGTAGCATTCACAATTTTTTGATCAAGCGCGACGATATAATAAGGTAGGACAAGGATATGGCGACAGGTACAGTAAAGTGGTTTAACGAATCTAAAGGCTTCGGCTTCATTGCTCAGGACGACGGTGGCGATGATGTTTTCGTTCACTTTAGCGCAATTTCAGGTGATGGCTTCAAGACGCTGGCAGAAAACCAAAAAGTAACGTATGAACTTCAAGAAGGCCCCAAAGGCCTGCAAGCGGCCAACGTATTGGCAGACTAAGACTGGCTATTTAAAGACATACGAATCAGCACCTAGCTCTGATTCTGCCCCGGCAGAACCTGGCAATGAGAACCCCGCCCACTGCGGGGTTTTTTTATGCCTGCGCCAATCACTACGAAAACCACCGCACGAAGACTCGATCAATGATCAATCTGACCCCAGTCTCCCTTAACGACGCTAAAGTCTCAGCCCTGTTGAGCCGAAAACCTTAGCGGGCCCACCATCCCGGGTCGGCCAAAAAATGATGTTATCCATTTGAGCACTAGCACCACTATTTCTATCGAGGAACTGACCGTCCAGCCATTGCCTATTTTTGGGCATTCGGCACGCGCCTTCCACAAAATCAGCACAGAAGGCAGCGATGCCTTTGAAGACTACGGTGACATCATCCTCAAAGATCCAGGGCTGGCGCTACACACCCTGAAGCAACTCCAGGTGGGCTCAGGCAAGCCCCTGCGCGCAGAGATTTCCAGCATGGCACAGGCTGCGATGCTGCTCGGTGTCGAGCGGGCAAAACGCCTGCCTCTCGGCCACCCTCAGTTGGAACGTACGCTTAGCGGCTATGCCCAAAAAGGCTATATTCGCACTGCCTGCCGGGCCTTTCATGCTGCATTTCAGGCCTGGGATTGGGCACACATCAAAAATGACCACGCCCCCGAAGAAATCATGCTGGCCGCCTTGTTACACGACGTCGCCGAGATGGCCCTGTGGGTGAGCGCGCCGGAAAAAATGCACCAGTTCCGTAAACTCATGCTGAAAGACCACCTGCCCACCGACGAAGCTCAGTACATCATCTTTGGTGAAAGCCTGGAACACTTCAGTCGAGAAATTGCCGTCCATTGGCGATTACCCAGCTTGGTCAACGATGCCCTGCGTCCGGAAAATGCCCGTAATCCGCGAGTACAAGGAGTGATGCTCGCCGTGCAGTTGGCGCGCACCACTGAGCGCGGCTGGTACTGGGAAAAGGCCGAGCGGGTGATGCCACAGATTGCCGATTACCTCGGCGCGCCACTGGAGGAAGTCATTCCCCATGTGCACAAAAATGCCATTCGCGCTGCTCGTGAAGCGCCGTTTTATGACGCACGACAGGCCGCCGCATTGTTACCCATGCTCCCCGGCGGCGAACAGTTAAGCATTGAAGAAGAATTTCCCGAGGCCGAAGCTGAAATCGAGGCCGATGTCTCAACAGTGGCCCCAGCAACCGTGTCCCAAACTGCACTCCAGGTCGTAGCCCAAACAAGCAAGCATGCGATTACCACAGATGTGCAAACCAACATAAAGACCGACAAGTCGGTCAATGCAGGCCCTGTCGCCCCCTTGTCTGCGATAACCGCTAAAGCGCTGGCGACCCAAGTCTGTCTTATACCCCAGGAACATTCGTATCAAGCGGCCCTGAGGGAGCTGCATAAGGGCATCGGCAAAATGGATCTCAACGAATTGCTGCGCACGGCCCTGCACGGCATGCGCGACGGCATTGGTCTCAACCGGGTAGTATTCACCCTGTTGACCAAAAACCCCGACAAACTCGTGTCCCGCTACATCATCGGCAGCGACAATGACCCCATTTTCAGTCGCTTCGAGATCAGGCTCGATAACCCGCATTTATTCACCCGACTGATGGAGAAACAAGTCAGCTTATGGATAAACGATGATAACCGCGCCAAATTCTGGCCCCTGGTGCCGGACAGCTTTAAAGTCCTCATCAAGACCAATTCATTCTTCACCATGTCGATCCATGTTGACGGCAAACCGATTGGCCTGTTTTATGCCGATCGGCGCAGCAACGACTGCAAATTAGACGAAACGGCCTACAAACAATTCCGCCAAACCTGCCAACTCATCGCCAAAGGAATAGCCAATATCGTAAAATGAGGCATTCTCTGAGATTTAGCGCTATACTCTGCCGCTGAGTAGTGCAAGGGTGCTGATTGCATACGGCATTCGACACCTCCAGGTTTGGTTTTTGTTTAATATAGAAAGGTAAAAAGTTATGGCTACAGGTACAGTAAAATGGTTCAACGAAAGCAAGGGCTTCGGCTTTATTTCCCCCGATGACGGCGGCGACGATCTCTTTGTTCACTTCAGCGCAATCCAGGGTGGCGGTTTCAAAACCCTCGGCGAAGGCCAGAAAGTCAGCTACGATGTCGAGCAAGGTCCTAAAGGTCCAGCAGCAGGTAACGTTGTTCCCGAATAACACCTGTAGCATTTGCTGAATAAAAAAGGATCCCACCGTCTGGCGGGATCCTTTTTTTGTGCATCAACATTGACCGTGAAGGTCTCTCATTCAGCATCGATCGAGCAGCGTAGTTTGCGTCTGAACAAGCGCATTGTTATGTGACGCTTTATAATGGCCTTCATATTTCAAAGCACTTTACCTCTGCGTTGATATCGTCACATGTAGCCTCAATGCAGGTGTTCATTTTACTCATCGTGCGGAAAAAATCCTCGAACATTTCAGAATCCATTTCGCGATGAAGCCTAAACATCCTCCCAACTTTTTCCTTAAACCGACATGCAGCTGATCCTAGGATCATAGTGAGCGTGACCATAGAGTGAGGAACTGTATGAAGTGCAATATTACTCAAATAAGTATCAATTCTGACCAGCTCACTAATATCGCAGTGAACTAAACTTTCTGCCACATTATGTACGGATTCGCGATTATATAATTGGCTCGTGGTGTGCTTCATTGCCCTTGAAAAATTTATAGCAAGAACGAATATGGTTTTTGTAATGTCTGTTCTGTACGCTTTTCTATTTTATGTAGATCCAGTGCATTTTAGTGCTGTAGGCTTGCTGGGCGTTTCGATATCCATGCCACTGCGGCAATGGCTAAGACAAATCCTATGGCCTGTACCCATGCAGTCCACTCGGCGTCTTGGTTCGACAAAAAGCACAACTCATTCCTTCAAACTACATTACGGTTGAGCTAAGAGGCCGCTGCTCTTTGCGCAGCCCATTCTTGAGAAATTATATGGTTAAATTTCCTCAAAACTCCCTTTCGATGTATGTTGCAGTCCCAAACTTGTTAGCTGATACCCAGCAACTCAGCAGTTTGCGCACTCGTCAGGCATTTTTCATCCAGCTCTTTTATTGTATCGAACCGTGTGAGTTCACTATCGCTCATTGTGTATGCCGTCACCTTGTGCCTCTTAGCAATCCGTTGTGAGAGTTCACAGGGTACCTTTCT
Source organism: uncultured Ectothiorhodospiraceae bacterium (assembly GCA_964401355.1). GTDB lineage: Bacteria > Pseudomonadota > Gammaproteobacteria > SZUA-152 > SZUA-152 > SZUA-152. The sequence goes on from CAYNYJ010000019.1 coordinate 48,750, forward strand.
AACTATTTAAAAAAAATACTTGTATATAACGTCACTGCTGTCCCGTTAACAAATACTTGTCATACTGTAATGAGTTGTTTTGTGCGGTCTGTAATGTGACGTGAATTCAATTCGCTAGTGCAACAGGTGGGTTGATTCCGAAAAATACCTG
>CAYNYJ010000020.1:0-47918 GCA_964401355.1 uncultured Ectothiorhodospiraceae bacterium
TGCTGTCCCGTTAACTTTATATCCGTCATACCGGCGCATGCCGGTATCCAGAAAGCCGTTAAAGTCACTGGATTCCTGCATTCGCCGGAATACCCAAAACGCTATGCGGGGCAGGCTCTGACGGGAGAGGTTGCTGGTTATTCATGTCTCAATGCCACAAATCACGCGGTAGGCCACGCAAAACAACGGATGACAACATAGCAAGCATTTGTTAACGGGACAGCAGTGCTAATTTATAGCATTTCCTCGCAGTAATGAGACTGAATGAAATAAAACAGAAGTTGCACTATGGGCTGGTATTCGTGAGTGATGTCGAGGGGATTATTTAAGGGTCACTGGTGTAACGAAACCTTCCGGCTTGACCGTCAGTACAGAGAAATTTACCTCGCTTAGTATTTTTTCTGCGGTATTCCCGATGAAAAATCCGGCTAAGCCTGTACGGCAAACACTGCCCATAACCAGCAGGTCGATTTTTGTTCTCTTCGCAAAATTTATGATGGCTCTGGGCGCATCATCATTTCTCGGCAGATGTTTGTGGGTGGTGATTCCTTTCAGGTCGACACTGGCCAGCAAACTATCAAGTCGATTTACATATTCTTGTTTGGTGAGTTTTCGGCAGTTGTGCACAGACTGCTCACTCAGCCCACCACGGATTTCCATATATTCTTCTGCGAACACAGACCACACCTGAATAGTGTGGAGTTCACTGTTATTCATCTGTGCCAGGGAACTGGCCAGTTGCATGATCAGTGGATTAAGCGACTCCCGTTCAGGGTTAGAGAAATCGTTTGTGGTATCAATGGCGGCCAGAATACGCTGGTATTTCGCACGTTTTGTAGGTTTGATCACCCAGACCGGGCAGGGACACTTACGCATCAAATGCATGGAAGTACTGCCGAATAATCGTTCCCTGAGTCCGCCCTTTCCTTCTGCTGCCAGAATTACCAGGTCGTGTTTGTCGCGGAGCACCTGCCGAATAATTTCCACAAAGGGGGTTCCGGTCACCACCCGTGTTTTTATATCAGCATTTTTCTGATTCATCTCGGAGGCAAGCGTATCGATCTTTTCTTGATGATCATTGATTACCCGTTGAAGACGTTCCAGGGCCGGTGTACTGATGATGGCTATGGGTACATCCGTTGGATATTCTTTCACGACGCTGAGCATTGTTAGCTGCGCTTTGTTTTGTCTTGCCAGCGATACGGCATGATTCACTGCCATGTGCTGCTTCACATCAAAATTGCAAACTAGAAGAATATTTTGAAATATCTTCATGTTGTTTTCTGACGAACACTTGCCGAAAACAGTTTATCCGCTGCTTCTGTAGCGGCATCAGCATATGGCATCAATACCTGGTCGGCGCCGGCTTGCTGTAATCGTTTAGCGTCTCGGCTGGTGTGTGCCGTTACCGCCACTTGTCCGTTGTAATCATAATCACGCAGGCCATGCAATAGCGCAAGATTGACAGACATTTCGCGCACACTGCTTAAAACCCACTGCGTTTGTTCGAGTGGCAAGCTGGCGAGAAACTCCGGATCCTCGGCGTCGCCATAGCGTATGGCATAACCGTCGCTTTCCTGGCGACGCACCAGGTCTGGATCAAAATCTACGCCCAGCACCCGATAACCGCGGTGCCGCAGTTCACGCGCAATTCCGGTGCCGAACCGTCCCAAACCGAACAGAATGACATCGTATGCATTTTCTTGCGTATTATGATCCAGCGCTTCTTCCCGGTATGCCCGCTTACGTTCAAATACCCCTAGCCAGGGCGAGAGCCGTTCGTAGAGTGGGTGGGAATACAGAATCATATAAGTGGAAGCGCTAATGGTGATTAAACCCACTAAGGTGATCAGGCCCATGGTGTCAGTATTGATATGCCCCAGACTTAGGCCGAGCGCCCCCAGGATCAGAGAAAATTCGCTGATTTGGGCCACCGTTAGGCCCGCTAGAAAACCCGTACGTTTACGGTAACCCATGAGGCCCAGGATGGTCATTACGATTAATGGATTGCCAATGAGTACAAACAGAGAAAGGATGATGGCGGGCACCATTTGCGCCCCGAGTGTTGCCAATTCCAGACCGGCCCCGAGATCGATGAAAAAGAACAGCAGCAGAAAATCTCGCAAACTTACCAGACGTGCGCCAATGGCCTCACGGTAAGGCGTAGAGGCCAGTGATACACCCGCAAGAAAGGCGCCGACCTCTTTGCTGAAGCCCAGATGTGCTCCTGCTGCACCCAGGGCCACCGCCCAGGCAATGGCGAATAGCACGAGTAACTCCGGCGAACGGGCCAGTTGATGCAGCAGTGGCGTTAATACATAGCGCATTAACAGAGCGATGGCGGCGATAAACAGGCCACCTTTGATCAGTACCGCAAGCGCCTCTTGCCCCAGGCCAGCAGTATTGCCGGTCTCACCCAGTGCGGTCAGGCCAATCATCACCAGTACCACCACGATGTCCTGAACGATAAGAAAGCCGATGGCGATACGTCCGTGCAAGGTATCTACTTCCCGCTTGTCGGACAGCAGCTTAACGATAATGATGGTGCTGGAAAACGTCAGTGCCACCGCGACATAAAGTGCCGTTACCGGGCTCATTCCCAGTGCGATAGCGATTAAATAGCCAATGACCGAGGTGAATATAACCTGCCCCAGGCCCGTGGCCAGTGCGACCAGTCCCATGCTGCGGATAATGTGCAGGTCCAGCTTGAGTCCAACTACAAACAGTAGTAGTGCAATCCCCAGTTTTGCCAGTAAATCGACCTGATTGTTTGATGATACCAAGCCGAGAGCGGATGGTCCTACCAGAATGCCGACGACGATGAAGGCAACAATTAATGGTTGCCGCAGACGTACTCCGATAGCACCAATGATGGCGGCCAGCAGTAGTAGCACGGCGATCTCAGTAAAAACATCCCCGAAAACAGGTGTCATAATTCAGTTATTCTCCTAATACTTAAGGAAGCTCTGGTTTATTCTGGATGAAGGGAGTGTGATCTAAAATGCTTAGATTCACCAACAGCAGGCGCAATAGCGACACAGAAGCTGGATATTTTAGCTAAAAAACGAATTCATGAATAAATCAGAGATTCCCCCTAGGGCTAGGATAGCCGGGAAATTACCTGAGGTATCCTGAAACAGACCGTGACAAATCAGGGTAACTTGTTCGACATATTACGATGTTAAATGGCCAACTCATGAGAATAAAAGCAAAGCGTAGCAACGGAGAACGGTCATGAATAACGATAAAGGAATTATTAATGACGAATGATGATGATGAGATTAATAATAAAATAGAAAATCGCTCCTTTCATAACATACTCCAAACCTATACCACACGGCGCCAAATCCTTGGTGACGGATTAGCGGTGGTTGCAACCCGCTTTTTGGGTGGTGCTAGCTTTCTGGCCGCTAGCAGTATGGCACTGGCGGATGCACGTAGTGTCGGCGCACTGGCGGGGCTGGGTAACAATATTGGCTTGATTGATTTTACTGCCGTTACGATTGCCGATGGTAGTGATCCTTGGCCGAGCATTGCACCAGAGTATCAGTTTGAGGTATTGATCCCTTGGGGAACACCGATACAACCGGATGGCCCTGTGTTCAGTTGGCCGCCTAATTCAGCCGATCAAGCTGTGCAAGTTGGCATTGGTCATGATGGTATGTGGTTTTTCTCTATTCGCGATGAAGATGAATGTGGTGATGAGCAGAACGAGCAGAATGAACATGGCATGCTGGTGGTGAATAATGAGTTTGGTCGCAACCGTCATGTATTGGGCAAGGACGCTCCGGAAAATCTGGAAGATGTGCGGGTTTCTCAACATGCGCATGGTGTTTCAGTGGTTGAAATTAAAAAGATGGGTGGCCACTGGCGTACGGTGAAAAGCACTAAAGCACGCCGCATACATGTTAATACCCCGATAACTTTCAGTGGCCCCGTTGCTGGCCATTCTCGACTACAGACACCGAGCGGCAATGCTCCTTTGGGTACGGTGAATAATTGTGCCTCCGGTCACACCCCTTGGGGGACCTATTTAACGTGTGAAGAGAATTTCAATGGTTACTTTGGTGCGACAAATCGCATCCGTACCTGGATACCGACTGCGGTACAGAAGCGCTATGGTTTCCGCGAAAATGGTTTTGGTTATGGCTGGGAAAATTTTGATCGGCGTTTTGACCTTTCTGATCCTGATTATACCAACGAAGAAAATCGTTTCGGCTGGGTTGTTGAAATCGATCCAATGGACGCATCACAAACTCCGGTTAAACGCACGGCTCTGGGTCGCCTCAAACACGAAGGTGTTGCGATCACGGTGGGACGGGGTGGGCGTGTTGTTGCATATATGGGTGATGACCAACGTTTCGATTATATCTACAAATTCGTTTCCGAAGATAACTGGAAATCCATGCGTGCGCGGGGTGAAAGTCCATTGGATCACGGTATGCTTTATGTGGCCAGGTTTGATGATGATGGCACGGGCCGCTGGCTCGAACTGAGTATTAATAACCCAGTACTTGCTGCGGATTTTGTCGATCAAGCGGATATATTGTTACGTACCCGTATGGCGGCTGACATGTTGGGGGCAACGCCCATGGATCGTCCCGAATGGACGACGGTAGCTCCGAATGGCGATGTTTTTTGTAGCCTAACTAATAATAGTAATCGAAGCATTGCCGATGCTGCCAACCCAATGGCCCCGAATGCCGATGGTCATATTATTAAATGGCATGACAGCGATGACCATATCGGAATTTTTTTTGAATGGGACATCTTCCTTGTGGCAAAAGATACACACGCTAGCGATAGCGAAGATACCTTTAGTCGTGCGGATGGTTTGTGGGCGGATCCGGATGGTCGGCTGTTTATTCAGACTGACGGTGGGCAAAAGAAGGGGCTTAATAATCAAATGTTAGTCGCTAATATTCAAACCGGTGAATTGCGCCGATTGTTTACCGGGGTGAGCAAGGATGAGATTACCGGAATTACGCTGACGCCTGATCGCCGTACCATGTTTGTTAATATTCAACATCCCGGCAACGGCAACCCGCGTCTAACCAATTTCCCCGCAGCTTATGACGGCGTTACTGTTCCTCGCGATGCGACCATTGTCCTTACTCGCAAGGACGGTGGCATTATCGGTTCGTAAATCCGCAAGCTGATTCCTCGGCTATGCCGGAGGACTTCCGAAAATTTAAGGAATTTGGATTTATTCATGAATTCATATTTTATGCCCAAAATAACCAGCTACAGCCTTGCCGTTTAGAGGAAGCTTACTTTCAGTTGTTGTTTGCAGGATAGAATCTTGAACGGGGTGAGTGGTTATATATTTTCATTCACTGCGTATAGCTGACCGGATTGCTGCAGATTTAGACAGCCTTACAGATATAATTTCTCATTATTAACGGGTACAAAAGGCTGTGAATCGTATTCAAAATAAGGAACAAACCTTTAATGAAGCCGATTTATTTTCGGACAGTGAAAAGCTGGATATCCTGTAAGATACCAATGAATGATTAATTAAGGCCGGGTATGTTTAGATTGGTATGGATCACTTTGCCAAGCCCGACGACGAGCTGGTAGTGTATCGGGGATTGGAACTCGATGATGATGTGTTACGCAGTGAAGTGATCACTGGTTTGATGGGTCACTTTTCACTTCGAATCGCTGATATCGAGCAGCAGTTTGCTATCGATTTTGGCCAGTACTTCGCGCAGGAAATGAAGGAACTTCACACCATGGCTGAAGAGAGTTTGTTAATGCTAACGGATACTGAAATTATCATTGTCCCAGCAGCTCACCTGCAGATTCTCAATGTCTGCAGGGTGTTTGATAAATACCTGCGTCAATCCAGCCAGCCACATTCAAAAGTGATTTAAAATACTGCCGTACGGTTCGTTACGGTCTTTGTTGCCAGCTGGCCAGTGCGACTGCTAGTAGGATTCGGCCCAGGAGAGATGATTCTCCAGTTGCTCGATGGTGTACTGCTGTTCCCGGATGATTTCTTTTACCACATCACCCACTGAGATCATGCCGACCATTTTACTGTCGTCCAGTACCGGCAGGTGTCGAATCCGGCGTTCGTTAATAATCACCAGGCATTCATCAATAGTTTGGCTCGGGTAAGTATAGAAGACCTGGCGGGTCATAATTTCTTTGACCTTCGTTCCCCTTGAAGTGCGATCCTTGAGGATGACCTGGCGCGCATAATCCCGCTCAGAGATAATGCCGACAAGCTCGTCATTGTTCATTACGGCGAGTGCGCCCACGTGTTTTTCATCCATTATTTTGATGGTGTCGTACACGGAGTCTTCCGGGCTTACCGACCAGACTTCGTGTCCCTTGATGTCTAATAATTTTTCAACGGTAATCATTTTCACACCTCCTTCTGTGTGTTGAGGAATCTCCCTTACACTGATTATCGGCAAGTTTTGTAGTTTTATTAGCGAATCGTTAGAGATGCGGTGGCCAATTTTTTTTGCGCGGAGATAATACCTGTGCTGGTTTGCTATATCAGGCAAGCTGTAGTGGGCCAAAATAGGCGTAATGGAAGCGAAATTGGGAATCATTTATTCAGTCCGGGATCGTTCTGCCGATAGTTTTCATATGTCTTTCTCATATAATGATTTAATAGGGCGTTGTTATGATTGATGACCTTAAGGGTGACGAATCCTGGCGTATGTTCAGGATAATCAGTGAGTTTACGGAGGGCTTCGACCGACTTTCAAATCTGGGTTATGCGGTTTCTATTTTTGGTTCGGCGCGATTACAGCCGGACAATGTCTATTACCAGCAGACGATCAAAATTGCACAGCGTCTCGCTCAAGAAGCGTTTGCGATTATTACTGGCGGTGGCCCAGGGGTGATGGAAGCAGCCAATAAAGGCGCTTTCGGTTCGGATGCCAAATCGGTGGGGCTCAATATTCGCTTGCCCATGGAGCAGTCACCCAATCCGTATCAGGATGTGATGCTGGATTATCGCTATTTTTTTGTGCGCAAGGTCATGTTCGTCAAGCACTCCATGGGATACGTTTGTATGCCGGGTGGTTTTGGCACTATGGATGAATTTTTTGAGTCGCTGACCTTGTTGCAAACTGAAAAAATCTACCCGATGCCAATGATTCTGTTTGGTGTGGAGTATTGGCAGGGACTTATCGACTGGATGCGAAAGACCATGTTACCGATAGGCACGGTGTCGGAAAGTGATTTTGATTTTATTACGCTGACGGATGATATTGACGAGGTGGTAACGATCATGGTCAAGCACCGCGAATGGAAAGAGGATCTTCGCCAGAAGGCCGAAATGAAAGATGACAAAGTCAAGAGATAACTTGACGACCTACACTAGATCATCAATGACTCCTGCATTTCCTTGATGGATTCGCCGGTTTCCGCCATGTCGATGACACTGACTTCTGTGTCCAGCCCCAGCCGTGCGAAGGCTGGCACTTCACTCCACGCCACTTTGGCCAAGAGGTGGTCTTGGCCGAAATAGCTCTGCAAGTTCGCTGCGATGATGATGTCAACCAGGTCGGGTGGGCCGCCGGGGTCGCGGTCGATATTTTCATGTTCCACGACCACGGCAATGAGTTCCTGCGGGAAGTCCCATTTTTTCATTAGTGCCTCGCCTAAAGTGGTGTGTAATTCAAAGATCACTTCCGTTAGCAGAGGCACATCCTCCAGTAATTCAGGCATATCCTCGGCTCGTTTAATAATGGGCAGGGCACCGATGTCATGAATCAGACCCGCAAACATGGCTTGGTCGGGTTTCAGGCGGGCAAAGGTTGCGAGGGCGTGACTGATGGCGGCAACCTGTGAGCTGTGTTCCCAAAAGCTGCGGAATAGGTGCTCGGTGACCTCGGTGGTGGGTTGAAACATTTGCTGCACGATGAGGCTGTTGACACAGTTTTTCACCATAGTGTTACCCATGCGGGTCACTGCAATCTCCACGCTATCCACATGTGTGTTACCTCGTAACAGGGGACTGTTGGCAACCTGGATCAGTTTTGCGGACAGCGCTGCGTCGGTACCGATGACCTTGGCGATATCTTTGGAATTGGCCTTTTCGTCCTCAACGGTATCCCGTACCTTGAGCGCAACTTCGGGCAAACTGGGCAGTACCAGCTTGTCTTGCTCCAGCTCTTCGATGAGTTCATTGAGGATGCGTTGTTTGATTTCACCCGACATGGATAAAGATTCCTTGTGTTTAAGCGAGGTTGTTATTATTAGAAAATGTTATAAAAGATGTATCGGGTTCTGGCGCAGAAAACTTAGCGACCATCGATATTCATAAAAATATGCCCCGCCTCTCATTGTTGTGCTCGAAAATCCCGTTGTGGGATGTCGCTTGGGCATCGCGGCTGAGTCAGGCGTTATACGTGATGCAGTTGATGCGACCCTCGAAGAGTCCCACGCTGATGTGATCACTGATGTATACCGACAATTGACCACTTTGCAGGCTCCCACGCCGGCCACGCGGTTGGCATTGCGGGTATGGTGGCTGGCGGTGAGAAAAGTGTCACAGCCGGGATTGTCACCGTCGCCGATAGTAATGGCGCGGGCGTGACAATGTTTATCAACGTTATAGGCGCATTCTGCGACGTCCGGCATTTCGAGGGCGATTTGCATGACGGTCTCCTAATGAGCTGAATGGGGAGGAAACAAGAAAGGTGCGGAAAGCCTAGATGAGGGTTTTGGAGTGTCAAGCGGCATAGGTGATGGGGAGGCCGAAAATAATGTGTTGGCGCATTTAATCCGCGCATGCACTCATGTGTGTTGATTCAGTGCAGTAAAAAATAGATCAGGATCAGATTCAGAAAAACCATGGCGATCGCCAGCAGGCGCCAGAATTTGGCGGGGTCTTTCTCGAGCAGGGGACGGCTTTGATCCTGCATAAAATCAGGATTGGGGTGGGATAAGTCGTGAACGAATTCCGAGAGTGCACCATAACGTTGTTGTGGGTCGGGATGCACGGCCTTTTGCAGGGTACGGTCCATCCACAGCGGGATCATGGGATTGTGTTGGGTTGCATCCTGGTAAACCAACTTCGCCGTGCCCCGGGGTTCATCAGCATCCTCCAGTGCGCTGCCATAGGGCAGTTTGCCGGTGAGTAGTTCGTAAGTAATGCTGCCGAGGGAAAAAATGTCGGAGCGATTACTGCCGGGTTGGCCCAGCAGATATTCTGGTGCGGTGTAATTGCGAGTACCCAGCAGGAGGAGGCGCTCGATAGGCGAGTTGATCTCGGCGACACCGGCAATCTTGGTGGAGCCAAAATCGATGATGCGAATTTTACCCGTGGCATCGATCATGATATTTTCTGGCTTGAGATCCTGGTGCAACATTTCCAGACGATGAAAGGCACGCAGGCCGGTGACGATCTGTTCCACCAGTAAACGCACTTCCTTGATGTCGGGTTTGGAATGCTGGTTCATCCAGTCACGCAGGGTTTGGCCGTCGATATATTCCGTGACGTAATATAAACACTGTCGAGGTCGATCTTTATCGTAAATGGTTAGTACTCGTGAGTTGTGAATGCGTTTGCCGACCCATTCTTCGCGCATAAAACTTTCGATGTAGGCCGCATCATCTTCAAAATTGACCGAAGGTGTTTTAATCACGACCAGTTGGCCACTTTTGACATCTTCCGCCTTGTAAACCTGGGTGCGGTTGCTGGCATGGATTTCACGCAGGATGCGATAACCGTCCAGAATCATGCCTGACTCAAGTTCTGGCGGAAAAGGCAGACGGGTAAGATTTTGGTGCGCTTCATTGGCAGTTTGTACTGGCAAAGTGTCAATGCGTAACACTTGACAGGTAATGTTGTCAGTGCTGCCATTATCCAGGGCAAATTGCACCACGGATTGCGCCGCTTTCTGGAGATCGTGAGTGTCGGAGATGAGGCTCGCGATTCTTTTATCGGTGATAAAATCATGCACGCCATCGGTAGTCAGCACGAAGATGTTGCCGGCTTCCAATTCGATGTGGCGATAATCGATTTCCAGGTGCACATCGATGCCCATGGCCCGGTTTAGATAATTCTTATCGCCCACCCAACGTCGATGGTCGCTGGTCAGGCATTCCAGATTTTGATCTTGCAGGCGATACACGCGCGAATCACCAACGTGAAAAATATGGCCGGTAGTAGACTTCAGGATTAGCGAACTGAAAGTAGTGATCATGCCGCGAGAGGAAATGTCGTGTTGCTGTCCTTTGCTGTAGAGCCAACTATTAATAGCGGTGAGGATTTTATGTGCAGAGGTTTTCACCGTCCATGAGTCTGGCGTGGAATAATAGTCAGACAGAAAACTGCCGACACAGGATTCCGCTGCTTCGCGGCCTGCAATGCAGCTACTCACTCCATCGGCGATGGCAATGGCAATTCCCTTGTTACTCAGCTGTGGCTCTTCGGGCGTCAGCGCACCGTAGAAATCCTGGTTCTCATCTTTGAGACCTTGCTCGGAATGCTGGCCGAGAGTGATGCTGAGTTTAACAGTCATGGTTTTGTAATATGGATTTGAAAGCAGTGTTGGTTATGTATGAGAGGGTGGCACTCAATTTAACCAGAGCTTTTTTAATCTCCATGGGTTTAATTCCCCGCAGCTAGCTGCGAATACCGTCATTCTGGCGTATGCCAGAATCCAGAGGTCGCCTGATAGCACCTACTGTTGGTGAAACCCCTGGACGCCAGCCTTCGCCGGTGTGACGTTAATGCCCCGTCCGCTCGCCTAAAAGCGCCTACGGTTGGTGCTGCGAATGTCGTCTTTCCGGCGTATGCCGGAATCCAGTGGTCGCCTAAGAGCGCCTACTTTTGGTGCTGAAACCCTTGGACACCGGCCTTCGCCGGTGTGACGCGGTGATATTAATACCCCGCCCCTTGGGGCGGGGATGTTTATTTTATCCGTCATTCTGGTCGCAGCTTATCCTAGCGAAGGCCAGAGCGGAATGACGGCGTGGGAAGCAATAAGGACGTTCCTGTTTACTTCACATCAATCATCTTTACCGTCCCGTCCGGCATAATCTCCGCGGTCTGTCCTTTGGGTTCTTCGAGGAAGAACAGGATTAATATTAATACAACGATCGCGACGAAGCCGATGAACATAAAAAATTGATTGTACTCTACTAGTGAGTTAATAATGAGAAAGGTCACTGCACCAACATTCCCGAAGGCTCCGACCATGCCGGCAATTTGTCCGGTCATGCGCCGCTGCACCAGCGGCACCATCGCGTAAACGGCTCCAGAGCCTGCCTGGGAGAAAAGGCCGCCGAGCATGGTAATGCCGACGACCACCCATATTGGCCAGCCCTGTTCTACTAGCCCTAACATTAAAAAGCTGGCAGCGATGCCGGTGAAGGCAATGATGAGGGTGAGTTTGCGGCCAATTTTATCGCTGATCCAACCGCCACCGGGGCGTGCGATCAAGTTAATAAACGGATAAATGCCAGCGAGCAGCGCGGCGTTGATTTTGGGTACATCGAACCAGTTGACGTAAAACATGGCGAGCATGGAGACTACCGCCAGCTCGGTGCCGAAGGTCACCAGGTAGGCCCAGTCGAGAATGGCGACCTGTTTGAATTTGTAGCGGTGCAGTTCTGGTACGGGGTTTTTTAGTATGTGGCCATTGATCTGCCAGATTTTCCAGAGTTGTAATCCGTAAATGCCCGCTAATACGGCGTAGATTATCCAGCTGGCGCTGTCGCTGATGAGCCCCATATTGTTGGGAGAGAGCTTCCAGGTGAGTGCTGCCAATGCCAGGAACAGCGGGATGTTCATCAGCATGTACAACACCAAGTCACTGCCGCTGGTGATTTCCATGGCGCCGGTCTTTTTAGGCTTGAAGTAGGTGGAGCCCTTAGGGGTGTTGCGGACGCGGGTGTAGTAGAGCAGGCCATAGATGATGGCGGTGAGGCTGGCTGCGGTCAGGGCGATACGCCAGCCGTTAGCGCCACCCACGTTGGCGGCAATGAAGGGCAGGCTGAGGGCGGCCCCAGCGGCACCGAAGTTGCCCCAGCCCCCATAAATACCTTGTGCCAGGCCGGTTTGCTTGGCGGGAAACCATTCGCCGATCATGCGTATGCCCACCACAAAGCCCGCGCCAATGAAGCCCGAGAGAAAGCGCAGCAGCGCCAGTTGCTCGTAGCTGTCGGACCAGGCAAAGGCGATGCTAATGCTGCCACCGCTGACCAGGATGCCGGTGTACATGATGCGCGGCCCGAGTTTGTCGACTAGCATGCCCACCACGATGCGAGCCGGAATGGTCATGGCCACGTTAAGAATTAACAGTACCTTGGCCTGTTGGTCGGTGAGGTCCAGTGCCTCTTTGATAAAGGGCATGATGGGTCCGAGTCCCAGCCACACGACGAAGGTCATGAAAAAGGCGAACCAGGTGTAATGCAGGATTCGGATGTTGGCTTGTTTCAAGTCAAGGATATTGAGTGTTTGAGGCATGTTTCCATTCTCATGGTGGGATTGAAAGGGACTATTCGATTAGGCAAGCAACAACTATGCCATGTTAGCAAGCCATTGATTAATTAGTCATTTAACTTTTTCCCAAAGAATTCTGGCATTTGAGAATGCACAAGTTGAGGGCATCTTCTACAGTGTTATATGTCATATTACAGGGTGTTTGTGTGCGGAGTTTGGCGCGCATTTCATTCATTATCGTTTATTAAAAAAAACCTTGAAAACACAGCTGATAGTGGTGAAAAAAGAGGTGGCCTTGAGTGGGATTTGGCCACTATAATCGCTAGCATCATATCGCCTTTCAGGCTTGAGTCACAAAGAGGCAGAGAGTATATTAGCATGCACTAAAGTGGTGCAAAAGCATTTGATCGGATCCGTCTGGCCTCTGGTTTGTCCTTGAATAAAATCAATAAAACAATAACTTAGCGGTATTTTTCGTTACTGGCATGGTGTTTGCTACGCGTATGTTAAGCGTGTCATTAGAGAACGCCGGTGAAGCCATCGGTTGTTGGGCGCAGCGCGCCACTTAATATTTGTGATCGGAGAGGTTTGATGAAAGAAAAACTCGTCCTAATTGGCAATGGTATGGCAGGTATGCGTGCCATCGAGGAATTGCTCGAAATTGCACCGGACATGTATGACATCGTGGTATTCGGTTCCGAGCCCTATGGTAACTACAACCGGATTTTGTTGTCGCCGGTGCTGGCCGGTGAAAAGACCATCGACGATATCATGCTCAATAGCCTGGAGTGGTACGCCGAGAAGGGTATTACTCTGCACACTAATAAGACGATTGTGGATATTGACCGTCGCAATCATAAAGTGATTGCCAACGATGGCAGTGAAGAAGGCTACGACCGCCTGTTGTTGGCCACGGGTTCCAACCCTTTCATCATTCCTGTGCCGGGTCATGAGTTGCCGGGGGTGATCAGTTTTCGTGATATTCATGATGTGGACAGTATGCTGGATGCCTCCAAAGCGCATAAACACGCTGTAGTGATTGGCGGTGGCTTGTTGGGCCTGGAAGCGGCCAATGGGTTGATGCTGCAAGGTATGCACGTCACCGTGGTGCATTTGATGGATACCTTGATGGAGCGGCAGATGGATTCGGCCTCTGGCGCGATGCTGAAAAAATCACTGGAGGAGAGAGGGTTGAATTTTCTCATGTCCACCAACACCGAAGCGATCGTCGGTGAAGATCACGTCAAGGGTGTGCGTTTCAAGGGCGGATTGGAGATTGCTGCCGATCTGGTGGTGATGGCGGTGGGTATCCGCCCCAATATCGAATTGGCGAAAAAAGTGGGTTTGCACTGTGAGCGTGGGGTGGTGGTGAATGACACCATGCAGACCTTTGATCCGCGAGTTTATTCCGTGGGTGAGTGTATTCAGCACCGCGGCGAGACTTACGGTTTGGTGGCACCGTTGTTTGAACAGGCCAAGGTGTGTGCCAATCACCTGGCCAAGATGGGCATCGCCAAGTATGAGGGCTCCATAACATCCACCAAATTGAAAGTGACGGGTATCGACCTGTTTTCTGCCGGTGATTTTATTGGTGATGAGTCGACGGAAGAAATTGTGATGCAGGATGCTGCTTCGGGCATTTATAAAAAAGTGGTATTGAAAGACAACAAGATTTTGGGTGCGGTGATGTACGGCGATACCGTTGATGGTGCCTGGTACTTCCAGTTAATGCGTGATGGCACCGACATCAGCGATTTCCGCAAGAGCTTGATGTTAGGACAAGCCCATTTGGGTGACTCGGGCCACGGGGGTGAAAACGCTGCGGCGATGATGAGTGATGCCATGGAAGTGTGCGGTTGTAATGGCATTTGTAAGGGCGATATCGTTAAGGCGATTACCGTCAAAGGCTTGTTTACTCTGGACGATGTCCGTGCGCATACCAAGGCCTCCAGCTCTTGTGGTTCTTGCACCGGTTTGGTGGAACAGCTTTTGGCCAACACACTGGGCGGCGATTATTCTGCGGCACCGCACTTGAAACCCATGTGCAAATGTACCGAACATACGCACGACGATGTGCGCAAAGCGATTCGTGACGAGCATCTTATCGACATTCGCAGCGTCATGGATTTAATGAACTGGAAAACACCCGACGGTTGTGCATCCTGCCGTCCGGCCTTGAACTATTATTTGCTGGCTGCGTGGCCGGCGGAAACGCAGGATGATGCGCAGTCGCGTTTCATTAACGAGCGTGCTCACGCCAATATCCAGAAAGATGGTACCTATTCCGTGATACCGCGTATGTGGGGTGGCCAGACCACACCGAATGAGTTGCGTGCGATTGCCGATGTGGTGGACAAGTTTAATCTGCCGGAAGTGAAACTTACTGGCGGCCAGCGTATTGATATCCTGGGTGTTAAAAAAGAAGAGCTGCCAGCAGTGTGGGCAGACCTTAATGCCGCGGGCATGGTTTCTGGTCACGCCTACGGTAAAGCCTTACGCACGGTAAAGACCTGCGTGGGTAAAACCTGGTGTCGTTTTGGTACGCAGGATTCGACGACATTAGGCATGGCATTGGAGAGGCTGACCTGGGGCTCCTGGATGCCGCACAAGTTCAAGATTGCGGTCTCCGGTTGTCCGCGTAACTGCGCCGAAGCCACCATCAAGGATATCGGTGTGGTGTGTGTGGATTCCGGTTACGAATTGCACGTTGGTGGCAACGGCGGAATTAAAGTCCGTGTGACCGATCTGCTGTGCAAGGTTGACAGCGAAGAAGAAGTGCATGAATACACCAAGGCCTATATCCAGTTATACCGTGAAGAAGCGCATTACCTGGAACGAACTGCACCGTGGATCGAACGTGTGGGACTTTCGCATGTTAAAGAGCACCTCTTGGAAGATGTCGAAAATCGTCTGGCTTTGGCAGCCCGCTTTGAGGAGTCGCAGAAATACGCACAAACAGATCCGTGGGCTGAGCGTGCCAGCGAAGGCGTTGCGAAACACGAATTCACCCCGTTGAAAGAGCTAGGATAATTATTATGTCTGAGTGGATTGAAGTAGGTACGGTTGACGATATTCCCAAGCTGGGCGCGCGGGTGGTGAAAACGGCAAATGGCAATATCGGTGTATTCCGCACGGCGGATGATGAAATCTTCGCCTTGCGAGATGAATGTCCGCATAAAAAGGGTCCTTTGTCCCAAGGTATCGTGCATGGCAAGCGCGTAACTTGTCCATTGCATAACTGGAACATTGAGCTCGATAGCGGTGAAGCGGTGGCACCCGACGAAGGTTGTGCAGCAAGTTATGCGGTAAAAATTGAAGCGGGCAAGGTGATGTTATTTACCTCGCCGAATAGCTAAAACGTCGATTATATCGTCACTGATTTTATGAAAATAAGTTGAGGGACAGCAAATGCTCTTCGGACGCAGCAAGAAAAACCCGATCAAAATCGCCGACAAAAAAGTCGAAAAATGGATTTACACGACCTGTGGATATTGCTCTGTGGGTTGTTCCATTGATGTTGGCATTAATGATGCTGGGAAACCTGTCGCAACACGTGGTGTGGGTTCTGCCGATGTTAATCGTGGCAAGTTGTGTATTAAAGGTATTTTTGAAACTGATATATTTGAAGCCAGTGGTCGGGGTGAAGAGCCATTAATTCGGGACTCGATTCACGACGACTACAATATGGTGAGCTGGGATGGGGCACTGGATAAAGCCGGTGCGGAAATTCAACGCATCCAAGAAAAATATGGTCGTGATTCTTTTGCGATTGTGTCCACCGGGCAACTGTTGACGGAAGAGTTTTACACCTTGGGTAAATTGACCCGTGGCGTTATTGGCACCAACAACTACGATGGTAACACCACGCTGTGTATGGCTTCGGCGGTATCCGGTTACAAACGTTCATTTGGCTCCGATGGGCCGCCCGGCTGTTACGATGATTTTGAGACCACTGAATGTTTGATGGCGTTTGGTTCCAATCTGCCGGAACAGCACCCGATTATCTATTGGCGGATGCGTGAAGCCCGTGAAAAAAGGCATTTTCCTCTGATCGTTATTGATCCTCGCGTTACCATGTTTGCGCAGTTTGCCGATATGCATTTGCCCATCACTCCAGGCACCGATGTGGTGTTGTTGAATGCGCTGATGCACGTGATTCTGGATGAAGGTCTGGAAGATCGTGATTACATCAATAGTTTCACCAACGGTATCGAGGCCGTTGAGGCCTGTGTAAAAAATTACGATCCAGTGAGTGCGGCCAAGATTTGCGGCATCGATGAAGACACTATTCGTACCGTGGCACGATTGTATGCCAAGGCCGGTTCCGCAATGTCGATCTGGACCATGGGTATTAATCAATCGACCCATGGTTCTGACGGTGTGGTGGGGATTAACAATCTTAACTTGATTACCGGCAATATTGGTAAAGAAGGCGGCACGTCTTTATCGATTACGGGGCAGTGTAATGCCATGGGTACCCGTGAGTGGTCATCCTGTTCGGGTTTACCCGGTTACCGGACATTGGAGAACCCAGAGCATCGTAAAGAAGTTGGCGAGTTTTGGGGTGTTGACCCGGAGTTTTTTCCGAAGCAGCGTGGCCTCGCGGAAACCGATATTTTCCCCGCCATCGAAACCGGACAAATCAAAGGTCTGTGGTTGGTTGCCACCAATCCGATGACCTCGATGCCGAACACCGCACGTATTCGCAAGACCTTGGAAAAACTGGAATGCCTGATCGTGCAGGACTCCTATCGTGATGTGGAGACGACCCAATATGCCCATATCTTTTTCCCGGGTGCGGTGTGGGCCGAAAAAGAGGGCGTCTTTACCAACACTGAACGCCGGGTAAACATCGTGCGCAAGGTGACGGAACCGTATAAAAACTCCAAGTCAGATTTGTGGATCATCAGTGAAATGGCAAAGCGTTTCGATCAGGGGAAAAATATCAATTTCCCGGAGACGCCGGCGGAAGTCTTTGATGAAATGCGCGAGTTGTCGAAAGGCCGGCTGATCGATATCTCAGGCATGGATCACGACAAACTGGAAAAATATCGTGGTTTGCAATGGCCGTGTCGAGACGATGAAACCAGTCTCGATGCAGATGGAAATACCGTGGGTGATCAGCGCCTTTACAGGGATGGAAAATTCCAGTTCCCAGACGGTAAAGCCAAATTGATTGCATTGCCCTATATCGAAAACAACGAAGTGCCTGACGAGGAATATCCATTCTGGATGAACTCCGGTCGCTTGGTTGAGCATTTTCATACTCGCACTAAAACCGGCAAGGTGGGAAACTGTAACAAGTTTAGCCCAACCCCCTTCATGGAAATGAATCCGGATGCGGCGGCGGAATTGGGTGTTGATCACATGACCTATGTGCGCGTGGTGTCGAAGCGTGGTGACGCAGTGGTGCTGGTACAGCTCACGCAGCGGGTGCCGCATAACATGGTGTTTATTCCCTTTCACTTCCATGACTGTGTGAATCGTTTGACCTTGGGTTTGCTTGATCCCTATTCGCGCCAGCCGGCTTTTAAACAGAATGCGGTGCGCATTGAACACGTGGATCAGGAGGCAGCGGCAAAACTGAATGTCGAGCTGCGTAACTATTAATAATTAGCCACAGAAGACACAGCTGGGTAGGGTGGATATTGCCCTCCGTGCAGGTGTGAATGGTGGGCAATGCCCACTCTACGAAAGAAACTGATTAAACAGGCAAGCCTATGTTCCAAGTACGTGAAGATGAACCCAAATATGCTTTTCTTGCTGACCCGGAAACACGGGCCAAAAACGCGCATGGAAAATTTATTGATCTAGCGAATAAGGCCAGCAAGCTGCACGGCCAAAGTTTAAATATCAATAACGATAGCAGCGTGAGCGACAATCCCAATCGTTATAAACAGCATGGCTTTCACTTTACGGCAGACAACTGTATTGCCTGCCATGCCTGTGAAGCGGCCTGTAGCGAGAAAAATGATAATCCGGCGCACATTGCGTTTCGCAGTGTCGGTTATGTCGAAGGTGGCACCTATCCCGATTACCAGCGCCTGAATATTTCCATGGCCTGTAATCATTGCGATGATCCGGTGTGTCTCAAAGGTTGCCCAACCCGTGCCTATACCAAGTTTGCTGAATATGGTGCGGTGTTGCAGGATCCGGACATCTGTTTTGGCTGCGGCTATTGCACCTGGGTGTGTCCTTACAATGCGCCGCAGCTGGATCCCGTCAAGGGTGAAGTCTCTAAGTGCAACATGTGTGTGGATCGTCTGGAAGTGGGATTGAAACCTGCTTGCGTGACGGCCTGCCTGGGCGGGGCGTTGGAATTCGGTGTGATTGATAATTCACCGCAGAATCGGGATCAAGCCAAGCTCGATATTCCTGGCTTCCCCAGTACTGACATTACGCACCCGAATATTCGCTTTCAGCAGAAGCGCTCATTACCGCGTGAGATGAGTCGTGCGGACACTATGCCGCTTAAGTATCACCGCGATGATGCCCAGAAAAAATATGTGCCGGTGCTGGATGAAAGTAAAGGCAAGGCGCAACGGCTGTGGAATCTTCGCAAGTTGTTGGGCTCGCATGAAAATGCCCACATCGTGTTTACTCTGTGCGCGCAAGCGGTGATCGGTGCCTTTTTGTTACTGATGTTCGGCCCAGCACTGGGTTTAAGCGGTGTTGCGGAAGTAAAGGCCAATGCCTTTTTACCGTTGCTGGTGACGATGTTTGTGATCCTCAGTATTGGCATGTTTAAGTTGAACATGCACCTGGGCAAACCGATGCGGTTTTATCGAGGCTTCAATAATTGGCGTCTGTCGCCCGTGAGCCGGGAAATTGCCGGCGTGTCGTTGTTTTTTGGCGGTATGATGGGCTATGGATTTTTCACCACGTTAATTCATTATGAGCTGTTCGTTTTTCCCTTTGTGGGCTGGCTGGCAACGGCATCGGCTGTAGCGGCAACACTGGGTGGTGTGGTTGGGTTTTATTACATGTACAAATTGTATCGGATTCCGGCACGCCCTTATTGGGATCACTGGCAAACGGGTAGCAGTTTTGTGGGCACGGCTTTGGTCATGGGTGCTGCCATCTTTACACTGGTGGGTGGTATCACCTTGGGGCTGGATGCCGTGGTATTGATCCTGCCGCAAATGGCACTTGTGGTGTTGTTGGGTTTGCTACTGGAGGCGGTTGGTTTGTGGGCCCATGCACGGGATCTGCGCCGGAATGACGGAGAAGGCGCGGCATCGCACTTTATTCAGACCAGCAAGTTTGGCAACGCCTATCTGGCGCGTAATATTTTGCTGGGGTTTAACAGCATACTGGCGGTAATGCTGATGATGTTGGCGACGCCGAGTGTCGTATTGGCCAGTGTGCTGCTGGTATTCCTCTTGGTCTCAGCGATTATCGGCCGCGCCCTGTTCTACGTGCTGGTGATTCCGACCACCATGCCGGGTGCCTTTTTCTGGAAGAACCAGGGTTTTGAAGAACATGCCCGTGAAACCGGTCTTGCCAATATGCCGCAAGTTGGTGTGGTGCCAGATTCACACTAGTTTACGGCTCAATACCTTGGGCTTTTAAAGCCGACTTTACTGCTAAAAAAACAAGTAGTTACGTTTTTGACGGTACAACAAGTTTCTTGTTGTACCGTCTTCTGTGTCTCGTCAGCGTTCTTTCTGGGCGTCCATTGGATTTATATTCAGCCTTATTTATTGTCTATCCATCGTTCACATCCTGCACCATCCTAGTGGCATTCTGATTGTACAAATTAAAGCCAACTTATTGGGATTTCTAAAGCTTTTCACAAAGTGGCCGTCAAACTAGACATCGCTTTAGAGGTTCCTGTGCTCTACAAACTGAGGTTCCAGTAATTGCCGAAAACCTATCTTGAACAGTAACCTACAGTAATTGCTGAATTTTTATGCCGGGTTTGATGTGATCACGACACAAGAATGTTGCATCACTTATTTTTCAGCAAGCAAACGAAATACCCATGGAAATGAATGATGAGAAAGGAAAAAGCGATGTCATTTGCGGGACAATATTCGCTACGAACGAAAGTGAATTTAACGATCGGACTCGTGTTTCTGATGATGTTGATCTTGGTGACGATGACTGCTGTGACACATGAACGTGAGCGGTTGATGGAGGGCGCTGAATATCAAGTGAAGGAAATGACCACGCTGTATTTTGATAGTTTAAACACCATGATGCTTACCGGTACCATGGATCAGCGCAGCATTCTTCGCAATAAAATGCTGGCACGGAAAGAAATTCTTGAGGCGCGCGTTATTCGGGGTCAGCCGGTTATTGCACAATTCGGTCCTGGAACTCCTGATGAAGCTCCGCTGGATGATCTGGATCACCGGGCATTGGCAGGTGAACATATTGCTCGTATTGAAGAACGGGGTGGTCAACGTATGATGATCGTGATTACCCCATTCAAGGCAACGGAAAATACTCGTGGTGTTAATTGTCTGCAGTGCCACAACGTGCCTAGTGGTGCGGTGAATGGTGCCATCCGTATTGGCTATTCATTGGCGGAAATTGATAAAGCTGTCGATAGGGAATTTTGGGTAACAGTGTGGTTTAACCTGGGTTTTTTCTTTATTGGTTTAGTGTTGATTAATACTTTATTGAAAGTATGGATCGTACATCCCTTATCAAATTTAAGTGAGGTTCTGGTGCAACGTGCGCAAGGTGATACGAAAATTCGCGCTACGGTAGACAGAGAAGATGAGATAGGTGAGCTTGCCAACGCATTTAATACTATGGCGGACAATGCCAATGCTTCGGTTGCAAGGGAACATCATACATCAGAAGAGCTTCGGCAAAAAGTTAATCAAATATTGTCGGTAGTGAATCACGTCACTAAGGGTGATTTTGACGTAACCATTAAATTGAGTGGAGATGGAAACGGGGCCATAGAAGAACTGGCTGAGAACTTACAAATAATGATTAATTATATTGCAAGTTCAACCGAACAAAAAAGAGAAGCCGTCGAGACGCTTGAGAAAAAAGTGGATGATATCTTACGTGTAGTTTCGCAAGCATCTAAGGGTGATTTAACCGGGGTTGTTAGTGTTGAAGGGGATGATGCTATTGGTAATCTTGCATCCGGCGTGCAAAGTATGCTGCTAAGCTTGAATACCTTGGTCGCACAAGTTCAAATTTCTGGCATTCAGGTAACATCATCCGCAACAGAAATTGCCGCAACTGCAAAACAGCAAGAAGCAACCGTTGCAGAACAAGCCGCGACCACAAATGAAATAGTGGCAACGGCGACTGAGATATCTGCAACGACCAAAGAACTCACCAATACTATGGATGAGGTTGCGAAAGTGGCGGAGCGTACGCGTGTGTCAGCGGCAAAAGGAAATGAAGATTTGGGTCACATGGAATCAACCATGCAACAAATAGTGGAAGCATCAAAATCAATAGCTGCCAAATTTGAAATAGTGAATGAAAAAGCGAGGAATATTAACAGTGTCGTCACAACGATAACAAAAGTCGCAGATCAGACAAATTTGTTATCACTAAACGCAGCCATTGAGGCAGAAAAAGCTGGAGAGTATGGTCTTGGCTTCTCAGTAGTTGCCACGGAAATTAGGAGGTTAGCTGATCAAACTGCTGTTGCAACACTGGATATTGAACAGATGGTAAAAGAAATGCAGTCAGCTGTGTCATCGGGTGTCTTAAGTATGGAAAAATTTACCGCCCAGGTGGGTAGTAGTGCGGAAGATATTAATCAGGTCTCAGCACACTTGGTTGTTATCATTGAAGACGTGCAGGAATTTACACCTCGATTCGAAAATGTTCAGCAAGGTATGCACTTTCAAGCGCAGGGAGCTGATCAAATTACACAGGCAATGGTACAACTGAGTGAATCTGCACAACAGTCAGTTGCATCAATACACCATTCCACATCGGCAATTGCATTGCTGAATGATGCTGCTCACTCCCTTCAAAAGGGTGTATCAAAATTTAGAGTCCGTCGTATGGACAGCCAGGACTAAGACGTGTTGTATTCATTATTTTTTGTTGATGATAACCGTTATATCATTGCAATTAACCAGATTTCAGAGGTTGTTCCATTTGTGTATCTGAAAACAATTCCTGCCTTGCCAGATTATGCGGCGGGTTTGTTGGACTATCACGGAGAATCTGTGCCCGTTATCGATTTGTGCCATTTGTTATCTAATCGTCCGTGTAATCGAAAACTGAGCACACGTATTATTCTGGTAGCGATCACAGTGAAAGATCGTGGTAAAAGATTGCTTGGGTTTTTGGTAGAGCGCGCCACAGAAACATTTGCTGTAAATAGTGATAAATTTGTGGTGCCCGGACTGCACAATGTCGACTTATCTTTTATTGGCCCCGTTGTAAGCGATGAGTGTGGGGTCATTACAAAAATATTCCCTCAGAATATATTTGGGACTATCGACGAAACATTATTTTATCCTAATGAGTTATCCGTCACTGAAATAATTTAAACATGGCGGATTTTAAACACATAAGAAATCTGTTAAAAAAAAGAATTGGTCTGCATGCTGAAGCTGTGGGGGAGTCAAGTATTGAGCGTGCCATAAGTCATCGTATGAGCCATGTTGGAATATCATCTTCAAAAGATTATTTTAACCTAATTGAAAATGAGTCGAAGGAGTTTGGTGAACTTATTGAGGAAGTAGTGGTTCCTGAAACGTGGTTTTTTAGAAACATAAATCCGTTCCACGCGTTACGTAAATGTGCGTCTTCGATGTGCGAGATAGGCAATGACAAGGGTGAAAGAGAAGCGATAAAAATATTAAGCCTGCCATGTGCCACGGGAGAAGAGCCATACTCTATTGCCATGGCGTTACGTGAAGAAGGCCTAGGCAAAAATAATTTTCATATTGATGCGGTAGATATTAGCAAAAGGGCCTTGACCAAGGCGCGGCGTGCTATTTATGGAAAACATTCTTTTCGTGAACCCGATGAGGGTATTCAGAAAAAATATTTTAAGAAGATTCGTTCTGGGTTTCATTTGCTACCTGATATTAAGGATCACGTTTCATTTAGTAAGGCTAATATCATCAGAGAAAATATTTCCCCTTCGCCAGGGTATTACGACATAATATTTTGCCGAAATTTGTTGATATATTTTTCACGTGATTATCAGAAAATAGTGCTTAATAAACTTTCTATAGCGCTGAAAGAAGGCGGGATATTATTTGTCGGGCATGCGGAAACTTCTCAAATTAATCGGAATAAATTTACAAAGTTAGATTTCGTTAAGTCATTTGCCTATTATAAAAATTCAATATCGATGCTAGGGACTACGGTTTCGATAGAATCAAATAGAAGTAACAGGGATCCTGTTGATAAATTAAAAAATATATATGATCAATTGGTTGAGGTGACCAAGAAAGATATTCGTCTCTCTCAGAAAATCAAACAACGGGCTAAAAATAAGTTTAACAACAACCATTCAAAAAAAACAGATACAGAAATTGTTTGGTTAAAAGTTGAAAAACTTGTTGATAGTGGTCATTTTCAACAGGCCACAGATGTGTGTGAACGTCTTTTAAAAAGTGAGCCTGAAAATGCGGATGGCTACTATTATCTTGGTTTAATTAGTAATTTGTGTGGCAGTGTCGGAGTGGCTGAATCATTATTAAAGAAAGCTATCTATTTGGCCCCACATCATCAGAAAGCGCTTAGTTTATCTGTGCATTTAGCTATAGCGAGAGGGGATGATGAAAATGCTGATTACTATCGCCGACGCGAGCAAAAAGCACTTAAAAAGATAAGTGATGAGTAGTATGCTATGAAAAATATAAGAAATGACATTGCTCATGGTAAAAACTGTTGGATTGAAGTTGGTGTTTGGAGTAACGCTGAAGTTAAATGTAATCGCTTAAAAAAACATATCCATTGTAGAAATTGTCCGGTGTTTTCTGCTGAGGGACGCCGCGTTTTAGATAATGTTGCACCGATAAATTATCTGTCAGAATGGCGAAAAAAGCTATCTGAAAAACAGTTAATTGTTAATCAGGATGCTCAGAGTATTTTAGTTTTTAGGTTGAATAATGAGTGGTTTGCGCTATCTACTAGCTGCATAGGTGAAATTACGGAAAAACGTACAATTCATAGAATTCCTAGAAACTCAAATAAGGATGTCGAAGGTATTGTTAATGTGGATGGCGAGATACAGTTATGCTATTCGCTAGAGAATGTTCTCGGCGTCAAACATGCTGTGGAAAATAAAAATGATATTTCGGTGATAGGACGATTTGTGGTCGCCTTGTTAGGTGAACAGAATTATGTGTTTCGAGTAGACTATATAAATGGATTAAGTTGGTATGCGAGTAAGGACCTTTTACCTACGCCTTCCACCCTTGAGTACGAAGGATCCGGTATGATTTTAGGTGTGATTGATGAGAATGACAGGAAGGTAGCGGTTCTTGATGTGGCGAAACTTCAGAGCAAACTAGAAAGAATTATATTATGAATCCTTCGTCAGGGAGCTTAGGAGATTTGTCGATGTTTGACCTCTTTCGAATGGAGGTGGAGTCTCAAACATCCACGCTTGGTGCTGAACTTCTAAATTTAGAAGAAGACCCCTGTAACGCTAAAACCCTAGAGGAATTAATGAGAGCCGCACATTCTCTTAAGGGTGCGGCTCGCATGGTGTCAGTTGAACCTGTAGTAAGAATTTCTCATGTGTTGGAAGATGTTTTTGTTGCGGCGCAACAAAATGAACTATTGCTAGGTAGTAATGATGTTGATAGTTTACTTTCAGCGGTAGATTACATAATAGTTGTATCTGCTATTCCTGAGAAAGAAATTGGTGGCTGGGAAAAGGCTAACAATAAAGCGATATTAGAGGTTATTGATTCTCTTGCTAATGTTTTGAGTCTTGAGTGCCAGGTTGATCCTGTGGGATTGTTTAAGCCAAAAACAAATCGAGAAGAAAAAAATGTCGGTGATGAATCTCCAATTTCGGAGTCAGCCGTTTCAGATCATAGCGTTCAAATCGGCGATGATCGGTCATTGCGTATAAGCGCGGAAAAAATGTCGAGAATTTTAGGAATGGCGAGTGAGTTGCTGGTAGAGACTAAAGGTGCAAGCCGTTTCAAAGATTCGTTATATCACATTAAACGTCGTCAGGAAGAGTTAGTGGGTTTATTAGAAGGATGGCGTGAACTTATGATTAAAAATGATATTCTTGATACCAATATGCAAAAAGATGCGATGAAACGGGTTGGTGAGTGTCGTATTTCAATCAGTAATTATATTAATTTATTTGACGAATATATTCGAAGAAGTAGTAACCTTACTGCTAATATTTACAACGAAATTTCCGGTAGTAGAATGCGCCCATTTGAAGACGGAACAGTCGGGCTTAGACGTATGGTTCGGGATTTAGCGAGGTCTTTAAATAAAAAAGTAACCCTTAATGTTAGTGGTTTATATTGTCCGGTTGATAGAGATATTCTAGATAAACTAAAAGCGCCAATTAATCATTTGTTACGCAATGCTGTTGATCATGGAATAGAGAATTCTGAGATACGTCAATCAAATGGAAAACCGAAGACTGCGATTATCAACCTAACTGCTTCTCATTTTTCGGGCATGCTAAAAATTTCAGTGGTTGATGATGGGGCAGGAGTTGATGTTCAGAAATTGATGAAAAAATTGATCGATAAAAATTTAGTCAGTTCTGAAATGGTGGAAGAACTGGATGATGATGAGTTGCTTGAGTTCTTATTTTTACCAGATTTTTCCACGCGTGATAATGTCTCGGATGTTTCTGGCAGGGGCGTCGGACTTGACGTAGTTCGGGATATGGTTAAAGAGCTGGGAGGAACTGTCACAATTAACAACCGGCCAGGGCAAGGCGTTGATTTCGTACTGATGCTTCCTTTGACGCTTTCAGTAATATCTGCGCTGTTAGTCGATATTGGTGATGAACCTTATGCATTTCCGTTGAGTAAGGTTGATAAAATCATAAAAGTGTCTACAGCGAATGTTCTTGAAATGGAAGGTCGCCAGTACATAAGCTTGAATGATAAAAATATTGGTTTGGTTTCTGGTGCTCAAATATTAGGTTTTGATGCAGCGATTATTGATAAGCATCAAATTACGGTGGTTATTATTAGTGATCGATTTGATCAATATGGTGTCGTCGTTGATCGATATATCGATCATAAACACTTGTCTGTACACACACTTGATTCCCGCTTTGGGAAGGTTCCGAATGTAAGTTCTGCGGCATTAATGGAGAATGGTGATCCATTATTTATCCTGGATGTTGATGATATGGTAAAGGGGATAAATCATATCGTCTCAGGCGGGCGACTTAGTGAAGCGTACCAATTGGCTGAAGATAAATTGAAAGTGTCGAGAAAACGAATTTTGGTTGTTGATGACTCGCTTACGGTGAGAGAAGTAGAAAAAGATTTGTTGGAATCACAAGGTTATTTGGTGGATGTAGCAGTAGATGGAATGGATGGTTGGAATGCTGTACGGCGTTCTAGTTATGATTTAATTGTGACAGATATCGATATGCCAAGGATGGATGGTATTGAGTTGGTCAATGCTATTAAACAAGACCTTCATTTGAAAGTTATCCCAATAATGATTGTTTCATATAAAGATCGTGTCGAAGACAGAAGGCGAGGTCTTGATGCAGGAGCCGATTATTATCTAGCCAAGGGCAGTTTTCAAGATGACACTTTAATTGAAGCTGTCGAAGATTTGATTGGTGAGGCCATAATTTGAGAATTGCTATTGTTAATGATTTACCAATGGCCATTGAGGGGCTTCGACGTGTCGTGCAGAGTACGGGGGCACATGAAATCGTTTGGTCGGCTACGTGTGGAAAAGATGCAATTAAGCGTTGTATATCTGATCTTCCCGATCTTATCTTGATGGATATCATCATGCCTGAGATGAATGGGGTAGAGACCACCCGACAAATTATGAAAATTGCACCATGTCCGATATTAGTGGTGACCACTTCAGTGAATAAGAACTCTGCACTTGTGTTTGAGGCGATGGGAAACGGTGCCTTGGATGCTGTTAATACACCTGTGCTGATCGGTAGCAATGCAGACGATGCACAAGAAATATTGCTTCGTAAAATTACTATGCTGGATGTTCTGACGAATTTAAAAATGACAAAAAATATTCCTTTTGTTCCGGCCGTTATTGAAAATAATCGGGACCAACATGCTTTGCATTTGATTGCTATAGGTGCGTCGTCAGGTGGGCCTCAGGCGTTAGCAACCGTGCTGCGAAAATTACCGACTGACTATGAATCAGCAATAATTATTGTTCAACATGTCGATGTGCAATTCTCTCAGGGCCTGGCTGATTGGCTGGGCCAGCAAATTAAATTGCCGGTGCGCTTGGTAAAAAAAGGCGATAAGCCTCGTGCTGGACAGGTTCTTTTAGCGGGTTCTGCGGATCACCTAGTGCTGACCGATAACGAAGAATTGCGATATACCGAGGAACCAAAAAAAATTCCGTATCGACCATCTGTTGATGTGTTCTGGAACTCGGTGACCAAAAATTGGTCCGGTTCTGTGACCGCGATATTATTGACTGGGATGGGAAAGGATGGGGCACAGTCTATGTTGGAGCTGCGGCGAGGTGGCGCCGACACAATTGCCCAAAGTGAAAAAAGTTGTGCCGTTTATGGTATGCCGAAAGCCGCGATAACGATTAATGCCGCAAAACAAATTTGTTCTGTTGATGAAATTGCCGATATATTAATTGGGAAGGGGATGTTAACTACTATAGGGTGTTAGGATATGAGTGGAAATAGGAAGTATCAATCAAAAAGTCCAGTAGTGATGCCGACGGCTAAAATAGTTGTTTTATTAGTTGATGATCAGGTGATGGTTGCAGAGGGGATTCGTCGAATGCTTGTCGATGAGACAGACATTACATTCCACTATTGCAACGATCCCACTCAAGCTGTTTCCATGGCGGTTGAACTTAAACCAACAATTATTCTTCAAGATTTGATCATGCCGGAAATTGATGGTTATACTTTGGTTAATGCTTATCGGAAAAATGAGCATACACAGAATATTCCGATCATCGTGCTGTCGACGAAGGAAGAACCGAAAGATAAAAGTCTTGCTTTTGAACGAGGTGCTAGTGATTACCTGGTTAAGCTTCCGGATAAAATCGAACTTGTTGCGCGTATACGCGCCCACTCCAAGAGTTATCTTGCACAATTACAACGAGATGAAGCTTTTCAGGCATTGCGTGAGTTACAAATTGAACTGGAGAAAAGTAATGAGGAGTTACAAAAACTGAGCAGTCTTGACGGTTTGACGGGGATTGCGAACAGGCGTCGTTTTGACGAATTTATAAATAAGGAATGTTTGCGATCTGCACGAGAAAATACCCACTTATCCTTGATACTCATTGATATCGATTTTTTCAAACCCTACAATGATAATTATGGACATCTGGAAGGAGATTCCTGTTTACGGCAAGTAGCATCGGGATTGGATAAAGTGGTGAATCGTCCCGCCGATCTCCTTGCCCGTTATGGTGGTGAAGAGTTTGTGGTTGTTTTGCCGAATACGAGCCTGAGTGGGGGGATTAAACTGGCTGATATTTTATGTAAAAAAATACAGACACTGGATATACCCCATGCACATTCTAGCGCAGCGGATCATGTGACGATTAGTATAGGCGTTGCAAGCTTGATTGCTTGTGAGGGCTCATCGCCTACAGATCTTATTCAACTAGCAGATGAGGCCTTGTATCAAGCAAAGGAGTCTGGGCGTGATCAGTATATTGTTTCTGATAAAGCCAGCTAGCTCATAAAGCGGTATTTATTTGAAAGTGTCTGGCGCAGAATGACTGTACCTATGCATGCTGGATATGCACAAAGGGCAACTGTATGCGTAACAAGATACATTCCTTTTTTTCAGCGGTTATCCGTTTCTCAGTCGCCCAATAGTTTGAAACAAAAATGGCGTCACCATTCTTTAGCGCTTTTACACCCTCTATTTGACCGTAGCGATTCCACCAGTGCTGGGTGGTCGGTGCTGGTCGATCGGCAGACTGTAGTAGTGGTTTTCCAGTGATTGCTAGATACATAGACAATCTTTCCTGATGGGGTTTGAGCTGAATGAATGTCCCGCTTTGTAGGGTGAGAAAGTCTGCACGCAATTCCTGGCTGACAAATACGCAGTGTGATGTTGGAAGACTGTTTGAGGTTTTCTTTTCAAGAGCCTTTTGCAAGGTTTGAGAATATTCTGGATCCCTTAAAAGTGCACGATGCAATAATTGCAAATTTGATTTTGCAATGGTTTCGGAATTCGCGGCCGATCGCTCTGCATATTTCTGTAAAATCTGCATTCCTGCTTGAAATGCCCCCCATGCCGCATGTCGCTGGCGTCCAGAATCTGCCGCGTTTTTTATTTGCTTAGCGATCTGATTATTTTGAGAGGCGTCTGGATTGGATGAAACTCCATCAGGTTTGGCATTGTGATTTTTTAGAATCGTCATCGCGTTGGTTTTCCGGGTTTTGTCCTGTTGCTGTCTTTGCTGATCTGTGTAACGATTTTGATCGTTTCGTGATGGTATTGCTGTAATGCTATTGTGATGTCTGCGTTGGCATGGAGGTGAACGCAGACTTCAAAAAATAGTGAGCGACGTCCTTGTCTGTATTGATTGGTTTATCCCTTTTCACCCAGACAAGGGTAGCTGGGCGACGGCATGGGTTAAATGTTGGAATGCACACTTTTTGTGTGAAATTTTCCCCTTTTGGGTAAAAAAATGGATTGAGGGCTGGTGGGGAGGAAGGTTTATTCAGTTCGGCTGTTGTATTCATAGTGACTATATTCCCCGCCCAAGCGTTAATACTCGGTCGTGATTAGTGATAAATAAGGAGCAGTATCGTGTTATTGAATACTATTGCATTGTTTGCTGGCTTAACTGATGTTGAAATGAAGGCTGTTTCATCGACGGTTGTAACACGGAAATTCCCGAAAAATACCTTGGTTATCTGTGAAGGGGATAGCTCTGATTCCCTTTACGTGGTGTTGTCCGGCAAGGTGAAGGTGTTTTTGTCCG
The DNA here is from genome assembly GCA_964401355.1 of uncultured Ectothiorhodospiraceae bacterium. Lineage (GTDB taxonomy): Bacteria > Pseudomonadota > Gammaproteobacteria > SZUA-152 > SZUA-152 > SZUA-152. The sequence goes on from CAYNYJ010000020.1 coordinate 30,494, forward strand.
ATGAAGACGGGAAGGAAGTGACGTTAAATATGCAAGGTGAGGGGGAGTATTTTGGTGAGCTTGCGATTCTTGATGAGGCTCCGCGCTCGGCATCTGTGATGACTGTTGAAGAGACAAAACTGGCGGTTTTATCAAAATTGGCTTTTGATAAATGCATGGAACAGCACCCCAGTATTGCCCTAACGGTGATGCGTGGAATGGCCCGCCGACTACGAGACTTGACGGAAAATGTCCGTAGCCTGGCCTTGATGGATGTCTATGGTCGGGTCGCACGGTTGCTATTGGAAATGTCAGAGGATGCCGGAGGGCAGCAGGTCATTTCCCAGCGGCTGACACAGCGTGATATTGCCAGCATGGTAGGGGCTTCGCGAGAGATGGTGAGTCGGATTCTGCGCGATTTGTCCATTGGCGGTTATATTTCGATAAAAAATAAGATCATCACCATCGAAAATCACCTTCCTTCCGCGTGGTGATAATGAGTCAGTTTTGGTGAGGAATTTGAAGACACCATAAGTGTATTTCATCATTTTGATATGAGTGAGCTTGTTGACATCCCCTGGTTACATGAACTTGATGAGCAGCTTCCCGCAGATGCTCACGAGGCCTTGGGACGTGCGTATTTACTCGTCGAGAAATTGGCAGCCTCTCATGATGTCTCCGTGGAGCCGCTACTGTCGCACGCAAAAGGTATCGTGGAAATTTTGCTGGCGCTGCATGTCGACGCTGAACCTTTGGTTGCCGCATTTTTTTGCAGTATTCCCCAGGCCCTGTTATCAGCCGATCAGCTTGAACCGGTCTTTGGTGCAGGTGTCGCGCAGTTAGTGGAGGGTGTCCACAAGTTGCGCGTGGTGGATGATTACAAATCCCAGCCGCAAGCCGCGCGTGATGACAAAAATCATCTTGAAGGTTTACGAAAATTGCTGTTGGGCTTGGTAGAAGATGTGCGCGTGGTATTGATCAAGCTTGCCGAACGTGTGCAGATTATGCGCGAACTCAAAACCATGCCGGATGAATCAAAACGTCGCGTGGCCAGCGAAACAATGGATATTTTTGCACCGTTGGCAAACCGGCTGGGCATTTGGCAATTGAAGTGGGAACTGGAGGATTTAAGTTTCCGCTTTCTTGAACCCGATGATTATCAACGGATTGCACGGCTGCTTGCTGAACGTCGCGAAGACCGTGAGAATTATATTGCCAGTGTCGTCGCGGCCCTGCGTCAGGAATTAGAGACGGTGGGCATTGTGGGAGATGTCAAAGGTCGACCCAAACATATTTACAGTATTTGGCGAAAGATGAAGGGTAAATCGGTCGATTTCCAGAATTTGTTTGATGTGCGTGCGGTTCGTGTGTTGGTGGATGACGTTGCCGCCTGTTACGCCGTGTTGGGTCTTGTCCATACTCTGTGGCACCCTATTAGCAGTGAATTTGATGATTATATTGCTTCACCGAAAGGCAATATGTATCAGTCGCTACACACCGCTGTGGTCGGTCCGAATGGCAAGACACTGGAAATTCAGATACGCACTCATGAAATGCATCAACACTCCGAACATGGGGTGGCAGCGCATTGGGGCTATAAAGAGGGAGGGAAGCATAAAGATGAATACCGGGAAAAAATTGCCTGGATGCGGCAGATCCTCGAATGGAAAGATGACGAGCGGGACACGGAAGACTTTATTGACCGTTTTAAATCAGAGGTTTTTCAGGATCGAGTCTACGTATTAACGCCGCAAGGCAAGGTGGTGGATTTGCCCAAGGGCTCCACTCCCTTGGATTTTGCCTACCACATTCATACGGACGTGGGGCACGGTTACCGGGGGGCAAAGATTAATGGCAAGATTGTTTCGATTGCTTACGAACTGAAGAATGGTGAGCAGGTTGAAATTTTAACCTCCAAAAAAAGCTCGCCGAGTCGGGACTGGTTGAATCCGCATCTGAATTATCTGACCAGTGTACGGGCGCGGGCCAAAGTACGCAGTTGGTTTCGCCAGCAGGATTACGCCAATAATGTGGCGGATGGGCGCAGCTTGATTGAAAAAGAATTTCATCGATTGGGGGTGTCCGGCATGAGCCTGGAAGCCTTGGCCAAGCGCTTCAAATATTCAGTGACGGATGATTTCTTTGCCGCCGTGGGTTGTGGGGATATCAGTGGCGCACAAATCGCTCATCGCCTTGCGGAGCAAGTATTGCCGCTCAAGGCTCCGCACTCACGGGCCGCTGTGGCATCACGAAAGTTGCGAGTTTCATCGGCGAACTTTACATCAGACACGGCGAGCGTACACATTATGGGCGTGGGTGATTTGGTGACGCATCTCGCACGCTGTTGCAAACCCCTGCCTTATGATTTCATCGTCGGTTACATTACTCGTGGTCGAGGGGTCACGGTGCACTGTGATGATTGCCGTAATCTTTTGCGCCTGAAACGGCAGGAGCCGGAACGCTTAATCGAAATTGAATGGAGCCATGACAATCGCCAAACTTATCAAGTGGAAATTCATGTGCGGGCCTTTGACCGGCAGGGTTTGTTGCGCGATGTTACGGAAGTGTTAAGTCATTCACAGTTGAATGTCACGGCGGTCAATACCTTGACTGATCAAAAAACGCATATTGCCACGATGACTTTGCGCATGGATGTCGTCGATGTTGACCAATTGAGTCGGGCACTAACGCGACTGGAACAGTTACCTAATGTTATGGAGGCATCTCGTAAATATGTCTGATGTTGACATTCATTACGCGAATTTATGGTAATGCGAATATTCATTTTTATACGTGTATTTTTGACTGGGCTGACTTTAATGAGCGGTGCGCTCATGGGCAGTCTGTTTGTGAATAGTACGATGAGTTGGGCAGGGTTAGCGGAAGCAGAAAATCTTGTTGATTCGGATGGGGATGGACTGACTGATATTGACGAGGCGCGTATTTACAAAACTGATCCGCAATTTGCCGACACGGATACGGATGGTTTGGATGATGGGTTGGAAGTGAACGAGTATTGGACCTTGCCGCTGGTGATGGATACGGATGGCGACACGTTTATTGATGGCGTTGAAGTGCGTCTTGGCACCGACCCTACCGATTCCAGCAGTTTTCCTACGGAGAAAACCAGCGGGTTTGATGATTTAGACGGGGATGGCATTCCCAATGCTGAAGAACAAATACTGGGTTCGGATCCACAGCGAGTGGATAGCGATTTTGATGGCGTGAGTGATTTTGCGGAGATTCGTCAATATTTCACATCACCGACTTTGGTCGACAGCGATGGTGATGGGGCGTGGGATGGTGAGGAAGTCGCAGCAGGTACGGATCCAGGGGACGCCGAAGATACCCCAGCAAAGTGACGGTGAGAGGGCGATTTTAGGCCGGGTCTAAGTGCAACGGGCTGTGCGCGAGAGTCCAAAAGCTGTAGTTGATGTGGTAACCTTGCCGGTCTTTCGTTGGCCAGCGATTTTTGTCCGTGGCGGATGGGTGCAAAATTGCAGCAGTACTTATCATCGACATCGCTTGGCGGTGAATTTTCCGCGAGTGGGTGGATCGGTACAGACTGTACATGTACTGTGCGCGAGCTGCCGATAAGCCGCATGGTTAAAAGAACAACAATCGGTTTCCGCTGTGTCGGAGGCCATTATTTAATGGTGTTGAATATTTATGTCTAGACAATCTCAGTTTTCACGTGAAGAATTACTAACCTGCGGTCGTGGGGACATGTATGGGCCGGGCAATGCCCAGTTGCCGTTGCCGCCCATGTTGATGTTTGATCGCGTGACCCATATTTCCGATGACGGAGGTGAATTTGGCAAGGGCGAAATCATCGCCGAGCTGGATATCACCCCTGATCTGTGGTTTTTCGATTGTCATTTTAAGAACGATCCAGTGATGCCGGGTTGCCTCGGCGTCGATGCCATGTGGCAGTTGATCGGTTTTTTTCTGGGCTGGATGGGCGGTCCGGGGCGCGGACGCGCATTGGGTGCGGGCGAGGTGAAATTTTTTGGTCAGGTCACCCCTGAGCATAAAAAAATCATCTATCGTATCAATATGAAACGGGTGATTTTGCGCAGGTTGGTCATGGGAATTGGTAACGCGACAATGGAAGTTGACGGACGGGAAATATACAGTGCCAAGGATTTGCGCGTTGGCCTGTTCACTTCAACCGAAGATTTTTAACACAGACAGGTACCGAAGAGGAAAATGCAGTGAAACGTGTCGTCGTCACCGGGTTGGGGATCGTCTCCAGCATCGGCAATAATAAACAAGAAGTCGCCGACTCCCTGCGTGAGGGACGCTCGGGAATCACCTTTAGTCAGGAATATGCCGATCTCGGTTTTCGCAGCCATGTGCATGGTGCGGTTAAACTGGATACCGCTGAGCTGATTGATCGTAAGTTGCGGCGTTTTATGGGCGACGCGGCGGCTTTTAATTACATCGCCATGAAAGAGGCGATCGAAGATTCAGGCCTCAGCGATGATGATATTTCCAATGTCCGCACCGGGCTGATTGTGGGTTCGGGCGGGGCATCCACCGAAAACACCGTGCTGGCCGCCGACCTGCTGCGCGCCAAAGGTGTGCGCAAGGTCGGGCCCTTTATGGTGCCGCGCACCATGGGCAGTACCACCTCAGCTTGCCTGGGTACTGCATTTAAAATCAAAGGCGTGAGTTACTCTATCAGCTCGGCCTGTTCCACCAGTGCGCACTGTATTGGTAATGGCATGGAGCTGATTCAACTGGGCAAGCAGGACATCGTATTTGCCGGGGGTGGAGAAGAACTGCACTGGACGCAAAGCGTATTGTTTGATGCCATGGGTGCGTTGTCATCCAAGTACAATGACACCCCGGACAAGGCCTCGCGTGCTTACGATGCAGACCGCGACGGTTTCGTGATCGCCGGCGGCGGTGGTTTACTGGTGCTTGAAGAGTTGCAACACGCGAAAAAACGCGGCGCCAAAATCTACGCGGAGCTGGTCGGTTACGGTGCCACTTGTGATGGCCATGACATGGTGCAGCCGTCCGGTGAAGGCGCGGTGCGTTGCATGCAGCAGGCCATGGCGACGGTCGATGGCGACATTGATTACATCAACGCGCATGGCACCAGCACCCCGGTGGGGGATACCAAGGAACTGGGTGCAATACGGGAAGTGTTTGGCAATAAGGATAAAATGCCCCAAATCAGTTCCACCAAATCCCTGACCGGCCACGCCTTGGGCGGTGCCGGTGTCAATGAAGCGATTTATTCGCTGTTGATGATGGAGGGGGATTTTGTTGCGGCTTCTGCGAATGTGGAAACCCTGGATGAAGCGGCGGAAGGCATGCCCATCGTGCGAACCCTCATCGATAACGCCAAGCTCACTACCGTGATGTCCAACAGCTTCGGTTTTGGCGGCACCAACGCTTGTTTGGTGTTTCAGCGCCTCTCTGATTAACAGACGATTAACAGACGATTGACGGAAAACCATGTGAGCAAAGAACCCAAGATTAGTCTGGTGAAAAACAAGGGGCGACGTAGCCTGGATAGCGTGGATGGTTTTACCACCAGCGTGGGCCCTGGCAGTGTTTTTACCGGGGTTATCGGCGGTGAAGGTCACATCATCGTGCTTGGACGTGTCGTCGGTAACAGTGATTTGAAAGGGACGCTGGTGATTGGTGAAGGCGGTGTCTGGGTCGGTGACGTCACCGCCAGCAGCGTGGTGATTGCCGGTGAGGTGCAAGGTACGATTGTTGCGCGAGAAAAAATCGAGATTCTTTCGACGGCTAATATTCGCGGCAGCCTGGCGTGTCCCGTCATCGCCATCGCCGAAGGTGCGGTGCACGATGGCGAAATCCACATGGGTGAGGTGAAGCGTTTTATGGATCAACGAGACGCTTCCTGAAGCTGGCAGATGTCGAATGTCCAGGCTTCATGCATGCTGTGTTTGTCATTCAGTCATCTTCGACCATAAATCGCTACAGTGCTTTCCACATCCATGTTGACTGCCCAACGTCTTTCTCAACTTAAAGATATCCTGCGCCAACCGGCTGCCCCTTTTTGTGAGCAGCACGTGGCGCGCTGTGTCAGTGCCCAACTCAATCAGGCGGGCGTGCCGTATTTTGAAGATCCCTTTGGCAATCTGGTGGTGGGAGTGGCTTCCGAAAAGGCCTATCGCCAGTTATTGCAACGGCGGCAAAACGAACCCGTGCGAGTGTTCATTGCTCACATGGATCATCCCGGCTTTCACGCTGTGCGTTGGCTGGCTGATACGCGTTCGGGTGATTCTTGCTTGGATAAAGAGCGCCTGGCAATAAAGTGGCACGGGGGTTCACCGCTGAAACATCTTGCGGGTGCCCGGCTGTGGTTGGCGGACGAAACTCAACGGTTAACAGGCGCTAAGCTAAAGGCAAAACTGAGTAAACCGAAATTGTTAAAGGCGGGTTGGGCCATTGACAGCGCCGAGGTGGTGATCACGTCACCCAGGGGTATTTCCCTGAAACAGCAATATCCGGGTAAACAGGTCAAGCGCCTGTTTGGCAGCTTTGTATTTCGTTCCGATTGCTGGATCAGTGGCAAGCGTCTGTACACTCGTGCAGCCGATGACCTGGTTGGGGTATTTGCGATTGTCAGCACCGCTATCGACCTGCAGCGCAAGAGAAGCAAGGCTCCGTTTATCGGTTTGCTCACGCGGGCCGAAGAAGTGGGTTTTGTCGGTGCGGTTAAACATTTTGAGCTGGGCTGGCTGCAAACTGCACGGCGGCCGGTGGTGTGCGTCAGTCTGGAGGCTTCACGGACCTTGCCCGGTGCCATTGTCGGTAAAGGTCCGGTGGTGCGTTTGGGGGATCGTCGCACCACCTTCGACAGCGGTGCACTGCAAGTGCTCTCTGGCTTGGCCGAAAAGGTTTTGCCGGGTCGGCATCAACGTCGTCTCATGGACGGCGGTGCCTGTGAGGCGACTGCCGCAACGGCATGGGGTCTGCCAACCATTGGCATTACTTTACCGCTGGGCAATTATCACAATCAGGGCTTCGAGGGTGGGATGGACTGTCCTAAACCCGAGGGGCCGGCCCCGGAATTTGTGCACCTGGATGACATCGACGGCGAATTGCGGCTTTGCCGCGCGTTGCTGCAGCCCGGTCTGGATTGGTCCGACCCTTGGTCAAGAATGCGTCTGCGCTTGCTGAAAAACACTCGAAATTACAGAGCCTTATTTTGATTCCCCCCCCCGTCTTCTGATTTCCTGAACAGGCATTCAGCTTGTGTTCAGTTTCACCGGTGTAGTTTATATACAGTAAAACTAACAATTGGGAGAGAATACATATGAAAACATTATTATTGGGATTGGGCATGGCTGCCGTATTAGTTTCTGGCAGCGCGATGGCTGATCTGAAACTGGCGAAAAAGAGCGGTTGCTTGGCTTGTCATAGTGTAGAAAAGAAAATTGTAGGTCCTGCATGGAAAGACGTCGGTAAAAAATACAAGGGTGTTACCGATGCCAAGGCGATGTTGATTGCCAAAGTGAAATCTGGTGGCAAGGGTATTTGGGGTCCTGCGCCAATGCCTCCTTATTCGCCGCGCGTTTCTGATGCCAACATCGAAATACTGGTTGATTTTGTAATGTCCCTCGGCGAATAGTCATTTCGATTATTCCTTTTTTTTAGGACAAGGAAACGGCATTCTACCCCCTAGATGCCGGGTTCGCTCTTTTTATGGGTGACACCCCTACCCTTAGGTATGCTTGAGACGAGTGATCCTCGTCTTGAGCAGACCGACCTGTTTGTGTTTTCCATCTTCCTTCCTCGTCACCGTTCTGTTTGTCGTTCACACCCTGCGCGTTGTTGCCTTTCGTGTAATACTTTGCGTACTTAATTTCGTGTGTGAATTTGCCATGTTGTTTTCACGTTACTGTTTATCCCCAAATCTTGATTTCATCCCCTTTGCCGCGCTTTGGTCTTTGTCCTGTCAGCGACGAATGGGGTGCCATTGATGCGTGTGTTAATTGTTGAAGACGAGGCGCAGTTGCGTGAGCAGCTGTCGGCGCGTTTGCGACAGGAAAGTTTTGCGGTTGACCTGGCAGCAGATGGCCGGGAAGGTTTGTTCATTGGCCGGGAATATCCCATTGACGTTGGGGTAGTGGATCTGGGTTTGCCCGAGTTGTCGGGTATCGAACTGATCCGCACCCTGCGTGAAGAGGGGCACAATTTTCCGATCCTGATTTTGACCGCACGTGATCGTTGGCAAGATAAGGTGGAAGGTCTGGAGGCGGGAGGGGATGACTATCTCGCCAAGCCTTTTCACATGGAAGAATTAGTGGCTCGCATCAAGGCCTTGTTGCGACGTTCGGCCGGTTGGGTGCAGGCAGTACAGGAGTTTGGGCCGCTGTCGCTGGACTCGTTGACACAGCACGTCAAATTACGCGGTGAACTCGTTGAGCTGACGGCGTATGAATACCGGGTGTTGGAATATTTGATTGTGCGCAGCGGTCAGGTGGTATCGAAAACGGAGTTAACGGAACACATCTATGATCAGGATTTTGATCGTGACAGCAATGTAATTGAGGTCTTTGTTGGCCGACTGCGACGTAAACTGGATCCAGATAATTCGCTGGGTATGATCGAAACCCTGCGCGGCCGTGGTTATCGTTTTGCATTAGTCGCCACTGCGCCAGAACACGCTAACCGCTGACTCTGATGTCTGACGAAAAAGAACCCTTTGACCAACCATGTTATCGCTCAATTTACGGGTATTGATTGCCGCCAGCACAGTGCTTTCCAGTTTCTTCGGGCTGGCTGGCATTACCCTGGATCGTGGTTATCGGGCGAATGCCGAGCGGGCTCTCGAAGAACAGTTACAAGGGCATGTTTATGCGCTGATTGCAGCGGCAGGGATCGATGAAAATGGTCAAATGGAAATGCCGGTTGCGGTACCGGATACGCGTTTTTCCAACGCAGACTCGGGCTTTTATGCGCAGGTGGTGAGCAATAACGGGCAGTGGATATGGCAATCCGAATCCATGCTGGGTACCGAGATTCTTTTCCATGACCGCTTGGCACGCACAGAAATGTCATGGCAAAAAATAACAGAAGATTCCGGTCGTCAACTCTATTTGTTCAGTTACGGAGTGGCGTGGAGTGACGCGCATGATCCGCGCCAGGCTTTTACCTTCAGCGTTGCGCAGGACATGACAGGGTTTAACAGTGATATTTCTGATTTCCGGCGTGGCCTGTGGGGGTCTTTGGGTGGGGTTGCGATGCTGCTGCTGGCGATGCAAGGCACCATTTTGCGCTGGGGCTTGTCGCCACTCAAGCGCGCCGCAAAAGAGCTTGAAGGAATAGAAGCGGGCCAGCAGGCCCACCTGCAAGGTGAATATCCATTGGAGTTGCAAGGATTAACGGGCAACATCAATACACTGCTCTCGCAGCAACAGGAGCATTTGGAGCGTTATCGCCGCACCTTGGGTGATTTGGCACACAGTCTCAAAACACCGCTCGCCATCTTGCAGAGTGCAGCAGATGGTGTCGCAAGGGGAGATCAAAAGCACAGCTCGGGTCAGTCGCTCTCGCAAGTCGTGCAGGAGCAAGTGGAGCGTATGAATCAGATCACGGGTTATCAGTTGCAACGTGCAGCGACCTCTGGCTGGACGGCGTTAGCGGCGCCGGTAAATGTGCGAGAAGTCACCCGCAAGGTGTTTGCCGGTTTGGATAAGGTATATGCCGATAAAAAGGTGGAAGCGCAGTACGACATCAGTGATGCCATTGAATTTCACGGCGACGAAGGGGATTTGATGGAGATTGTCGGCAACCTTGTCGACAACGCCTACAAATGGTGTAACCGCCGCGTACGTGTCGTTGTAAAAACTCACGCCGCTGCTGATAACAGCCATCATGATTTCTTGTTGTGTGTTGAAGATGATGGCGAAGGGGTGGCTGCGGACAGGGTGCGTTACGTAATGCAACGCGGCAGGCGCGCTGACACTGACATTGCCAGGCATGGTATTGGTTTGTCGATCGTTCGGGACATTGCCCAGGTCTACGGTGGCACCCTGGATATTGCGAGCAGTGAACTGGGTGGGGCGGCGGTCACGGTTTGGTTGCCGCTACGTGCGTTAAGCCACGGGGGCAAAAATACCGGGGTGTCTTAAATTCAAATGGGCTGAATGGATGACTGCGTGGGGGGCAGGGTGAAAAAACGGGGTATCTCCCCTGTTTTATGCCTGTTTAAATGTTTTCCCCCACAATAAAGGCGGTGATGGCTTACCCTTCTCGGGTAAGCCATCACCGCCTCGTCGGTTCTGCCCGTGGAATTAGTCTTGACGGTAAGGGCTGTTTGAACTGTAAATCTGGGTGACAAGATAAACCAGCAAAATAGCGGCAATTATGCCCACTACGGTTACCATCGTCGTAAGAATATCGATCATTGATCACTCCTTAAATTCGGGTCTGCAGAACGAATACGACCCGTGTTGTTATAATGTGGTGCTACTTGCAGTTTTTATCGGGCCTGATGCAGGCCGCGTCATCCACTGCTTGCTCCTCGTAAAAATGGCTGTACGGGAAGACATTGTTATTCTTCAGCGGCTTCATGTTGCCCTAAGTTCTGTCCGGCTTCAAGGGGAAATATTCAGTGAATAGTATCGCTTGTAGAGTGCGCGCATTCACGGTTGCACTTTCGTCAGGACGGGGACGTTTTCAATATAGCCCAATCGACCCTGGGGACCAGGTTGCGTCATTTCCACGCTGCGCAATACACCGCGATCATCCATGCCACCTGCAATGTAAACGGTCGTTCCTGTGCGAGTTTCAGCGAGGGCAATCGCTGTGGCGCTGCGTTTGTGATTCAGTTTATTGAGCCGGGACCAGGGGCCGACTTTGCCGTTGGTATTGGCTTTGGCCATTTCCACTGTGGCCAGGCGGCGGGCGCCATCATGTCCGCCGACAAGGTACAGATGATTATTCAGTGAAAATGCGGAGGCAATAAAGCGGGCGTTCAGTAAACGTGTTTCGGCGACTTGCCAGGGGCCGAGCCCGCCATCGGTTTGAATAGTGGCAGATTCCACATCGCCGTAGCTCATTGGGCCGCCTTTATCCACGTGCCCTCCCAGTAAAAACAAGCGCTTGCCCACAGTGGCCGCAGCGTGGATATAGCGATCCACTGTGGCTTGTTCGGGATCCAGTTGCCAATGGGCGGCATTGGGGCTTTCGCTCAGTGCGAGGTGTTCGATGGATTTCAGAAACTGGCCGTTGTACCCACCGATGGCGTAGAGCCGGTTGTTGATCACGCTGGCCTTCAGGCCGCGCCTGGGGGTGGTGAGATAACTGTGATGTTGCCAGGCTTGAAGACTGCCGTCCGGATTGATTTTGGCGCGCTCCACGGAGGCGAGCGGGACATTGTTATCACCCAGTTCACCACCACCGCCGCCCAGGGCATAGAGGTAACCGCCGTGGTTGACCGATGCCAGATAAAATCGTCCCTTGCGCAGTGCGCGGGTTTGTCGCCATGCTCCCAGACGCCCGTCGGCAAGAATGGGCGCATATTCAACTGGACGCACGTATCGGCCTTGGGCATCGACACCGCCCAGTACGTATAGGTAGTCATCGGTTGCCGTCGCGGCCAGGGCCCGTCGCGGGTATTTGAACGGTGCCAGCTCCAGCCAGCCATCTTTCCAGCCCTCCGGGAGGGTGGAATCCTGTTTGTAGAGGGCGGTTATCAGTACGATGGCGACTAATGTGATGATGCCCAGTGAGGGTAATATTCGTTGCTGATGGGAGCCAGACATATTTAAAAATCAATCGGTTATTGGTGGTTATTATTGTTGATTGTTAGGTTTATTTGTAGCACGGATGCGTGAAACAAAGGCCAGGCTGAGTTTACATGGCCAGCCGAGAATCATATAGTGTTGTCAGTGCTGGGTAGTGCCGCAGGGAATAGGGCACAGTTAGCCACGATTCACGTTACCATAATAAATCAAATAATTAACACCGTGTCGTGAGCTAATGCTTTAAGCATTAGGGGGTTAGTCGTGGATGTAGTTGAGTGGCATTGCAATGAGTGAAAAGGGTTCAAGGGACGAATTGGAGGCAGCAATGTCCGGGGCGGAATCTGCACCTGAACTTGCTCGTTTGTGTTTTGTGGATGATAGCCGAACGTCGGCTTATGTCGTACGACGGTTACTCGAGCCTTTCGGCTATCGGGTGGATCACTTTTTTTCCGCAGAGCCTGCTTTTGTTGCGCTGATTCAGAAAGATTATGACCTGCTGCTGACCGACCTGAAAGTGTCATCAACCGGTATGGATGGTGATGACTTGATTCGTACCTTGCGGAAGAGTGGCCACCCGAAAATCAGCACTCTGCCGATTATCGTGATCACCGGTGCCTCCGATGCGCAAGTGCTGGTTGATGTTTACGATGCCGGTGCCAATCAGGTCATGAAAAAGCCGGTCAATGCCGATGAACTTGATGGCCATATTCGGCGCCTTTTGTTCGATGGTCGTCGCGTTAAACCACGGCTTATCGAACGCACTCCGAAACAAGCATCTGAAGGAATTCGTCGCCGCTCGACCGATGGCACTGTTGTCACCTTGCCGATGGCACGTCGTGTGTCTCGTGTTGAGGATACGCAGCCAGCGCCTGCTGTGGATGTTCCTGTGCTGAAGCCAGCGTCAGGAGCATCCGCCACACGCCGGCGCAAAACAATTCCCCCAAAGGCCCCCCAGCCTCCCTTACGACGGAAAAAAACAACGCCGGTACCCGTTAAACGCGCCGTGGAATCATCCGTGGTGCGGTCTATGGAGAAGGCGGTGCAGCAGCGGCAAAAGTCGGGCACGGCCGCTGCACCAAACGCCGCGCAGGTGACTACTTCGCGGCCGGCTCCTCCTGCCACTTCGCGATTAGCAAAGGCTCCTGCCAATCGGGTCGTGAAAAAAGCGATGGCACCTGAGGCGATAAAAAAGGAAAGTGCCGCGCCTGTGGATAGGGTAAATCGTGAGGTAACGCCGGAGTCGGTAGTGATGGCTCATGATGACGAGCCAATTATTATCGAATCGGATATGCATGCCGATAAGCGAAATACCGAAAAATCGTACGACGAGAATATTCTTCAGGATCTGGATCAATATGCGTTGGTAGAGACTGAACGTTCTGAGCTGTTTGCGCGCTCTGGCATTATGAGTCAACTGCACTCATTGGTTGAATTGATTGGTTTTCGCCGATTAATGACCCGCGTGTTAATTTTAGGTGTGGCGCTGGGAGCCTCGGTCGTGGGTTGGAATATGTATTTTGATCAGGGGCGTGCGGTGGAAACAGCCTTTGTGGAGATGGGTGAAATTTATCAATCGATCACGGTTCCGGGTCGCTTGGTGAGCAAACAGCGTGTCAATGTCAGTGCGGCCCGATCAGGTCGCGTGGTAAAAATACTCGTGGAGGAGGGTGAGCTTGTGGTACAAGGCCAGGTGCTTGCGAGGCTGGATGATCGTGAACTGTTGAGTCGGCTGAAGCGCGCCAAGGCAAATATGGCGAGTGCACGGGAAGGCATCGTGCTTGCGGAACGTACCCTGAATCGCCTCCGCAAAGCCCATGCCAAGGGGGCCATTGCACGGCGTTTCGTCGAAGATGCAGAAGTGGATCTTCGTGCAGCACGCGCCTCGGCTGGTATAACGGTGGAGGAAGTTCGCAGTGCCACCCTGGATTTTGATGACCAAAAAATCACTGCAGCATTTGCCGGTACGGTGACGGTGCGTTATGTGGAAATTGGCCAATGGGTCGGGCCGTCTGAAACCCTGTTTACCCTGGTGGATGAATCACAGCGTGAGATTGAAGTGCGTGTTGATTCTGCGGATAGCGTGGCCATTAATATTGGTCAGGTGGTTGTGGTGTCGAGTGATGCTTTCCCGGGTCTGGAATGGGAGGAATCCGTGATGCGTTTGGGGGCTGCGACGGATAATCAGCGCAACTCAAACTCAGTGAAGGTCTACATCAGCCTCGGCAAGGACGCACCAATCCTGCGTATTGGCCAGCAAGTGGATGCGGATATTCGTACGGCCTGGAACCCCAATACCTTAAAAGTCCCGTTTGAAGCCCTGATGAGTCGCGAAGGTCAGACCATGGTCGCAGTATTGGCGGCGGGTCGTGTGCGGATGAAGGCGGTAGAAACCGGCATTGAAGATTTTGCGATGGCGGAAATTAAACAGGGGCTGAATGAGGGTGAGATGGTTATTCTCTCCAGGGGTATGGCATTGCAAAATGGTGATAGGGTGAATCCTGCGCGGACTGGGAATTAATTCGGGCTTCCTCGCGAAGGATTTCCCGCTTTAGTCTGTCGTCACGTAACCGTAAATGATCCAGCTACGCTCGGTATCAAAAACCTACCAACGCGGCGGTCTGCCGCTTCCGGTGCTTAAGAATATTTCGCTACATATTAAAAAGGGTGAATTTATTGCCATTATGGGACCATCGGGGTCTGGCAAGTCTACACTTTTGAATATATTGGGTTGTTTGGATACCGCCGACAGTGGCACCTACAAACTCGATGGAAAAATGATTCAGGTTGCCAACGAAGACGAGCTGGCAAAAATTCGTAACCGTAAAATTGGTTTTGTTTTTCAATCATTCAATCTTATCCCCCGTATTGATGCTGAGCACAACGTGGAATTGCCCATGGTTTATGCCGGTGTGCCACCAACGATCCGAAAAAATCGCGCCTTAGCCGCATTAAAAATTCTGGGCTTGGCTGATCGCGCCAAACATATTCCCGCACATTTATCTGGCGGCCAGCAACAACGCGTTGCGATAGCCCGGGCCATAGTCAATGACCCGGAAATTATTATCGCCGATGAACCGACTGGTGCTCTGGATTCACAAGCCAGTAATGAAATAATGCGTATCTTTATGCAGTTGCAAGCAAGTGGAAAGACCATTGTAATGGTGACACATGATGACGAGATTGGTGACTACGCCGAACGCATTATTCGAGTGCGTGATGGTAAAATTATTAATGCTCCCGCATAAACTTCCGGCTTGTTCAAAAAACTAGGATAAAAATTTGTGAATTCTTTTCACGTTAGTATTTTTCACGATATTTTTTTGCAGGCAATCGCCTCACTGAAAGAAAACAGGCTGCGTACGGTACTGAGTATTTTGGGGATCACTATCGGAATCTGCGCGGTGATGGTGGTGGGTACGGTGAGCCAGGGCGTCAAGAAATTTATCTATCAAGAACTTGATACTTATGGCCTGGAGACATTATGGGTTTATCGTAAGTGGGAAAATGAAAATCCTTTTCGCAGCATTAGAGAAGGCAGTGGAATCAATAATGATGATCTCAAATTTATGCGTTCCTGTTGTGCATCGGTTAAGAGGGTTAGTCCCGTTGTTTATAGCAATGATAATTTTGTATCAATGCGCTCCAAGGGATCGTTCTCAAAGGTCAATTTGGAAGGTGTGGGAGTTCATTATATTGATATTAATAATGATGTTCTCATGCTGGGCCGTGATTTTCGTCTGGAGGATATTCAACGACGTAAGCCTATCGCTATTATTGGCACAAAAGTTCGTGATGAGTTATTCGGGAAACATTCAAACCCGTTGAGAAAAATAATACGCTGGGGCGATGTTCGGCTCACGATTGTCGGTATGCTCGAATTTAAAAGTCGAGATATTCTGAGCCAGCTTGGTACGGATGATTATGATGTCAACAAACGCGTATTAATTCCTTATACCCTGTATCAGCAGCAATTGGGTTCCAAAGATATACAAACTTTACAAGCGGAAGCTGTGAGTGTTGAGAAAACTGAGAAAGCGCTTAAAGAGCTGACTGGGTTATTAAGTCGGCGTCACAATTATCATTTTGAATACGCTACGGAAAGTATGGAAGGCTGGATTTCCACGGCAGAAGATCTGTTGCGAAAAATTTCCTTTATTGGTTTGGCTGCAGCTTTGATTTCGTTATTCGTGGGTGGCATGGGTATTATGAATATTATGAGCACCTCGGTGGTTGAACGTACCCGTGAAATTGGTATTCGCAAGGCCTTGGGCGCTTATCGTCGTGATATTTTATTGCAGTTTTTATTAGAAGCGACGGTGGTGAGTGTTATCGGCGGTGTGTTTGGGATGGTTTTGGGTATCTTTCTCGGTTTTGGAATTAGCTATGCCAGCGGTTATGATTTGGGTGTGTCATGGTCGACCGCATTTTTGGCGGTGTTGGTGTCAATCGTTGTGGGGATGATTTCAGGCTATTATCCAGCCTATCGAGCGGCGAGTCTGAAGCCGGTTGATGCTTTGCGCTATGAATAATCAGCGTCGGATTAGTTGTTTGTAAACTGTTCGCCATAATCCTCATGGGCTTGTTTGAATTCCTGCATGCGACCGATGTCGATCCAGTATTCGTGTATGGGGAAACTGCTCACCGATCTTTTTTGTTCCAGTAATGTGTCGATTAAACTGGGCATGTCAAAAAAACAATCATCTGGAATATTGTCTAATGTTTCCGGTTCCAGGACATAAATTCCGGCATTGACGCTAAAACGATGAGTTGGCTTTTCGACCATGTCGATGACGTCGTGACCGTTCAGGTTGACGACTCCATAGGGGATTTGGTGGGTATATTCCCGAGTGCATATTGTTGCACTGGCAGAATGTTTCTGATGGAATCGTAATAAACGCACAAAATCAACCTTGGTTAACAAATCACTGTTCATAACAAAGAAGGGTTTTTCCGGAGTGAATGGCAGCAGGCTTAAGGCGCCGGCGGTGCCCATACGTTTCAGTTCCTCAATATATTGAATTTCCACATTCCAACGGCTGCCATCACCAAAATATTTTTTGATCATCTCACCTTTGTAATTAATGCAGAGGTACATTTTATAAAAACCGTGTTCTGCAAAATTTTCGATAATGGTTTCTAGAATCGGTTTCGATCCAATTTCCAGTAAAGGTTTGGGTTGGGATTGCGTGAGCGGATGCAGGCGTGTGCCAAGGCCACCGGCCATTAATATCACCGGGTTGTCATGCCGCGGTTCTTTGGGGGGCTCAAAACGAGCCAATCCCACCACGCAACCATGGGCATCGAGTAATGGAAGATGACGAAGTGTGTAGCGTTGCATGGTACGTTGCCATTGTGCTTCATCCTCATCGAGCAAGCCGGTAATCGGGTTATCGTTCATCAGCGATTTGATTGTCGTATCAAGGCCATCGCCACGCAGTAATGCGCGACGAATATCACCATCGGTGACGGTGCCTGCCAGGTGGCAGGCGTCGTCAATCACTAGGGCAATTTGCATGTTGCCATCGGAAATTGCCCGCAACACATCTTTCATGTTGACACTGGATTTGACCGATATTTTTTTCCAATCACTGATATGAGCTGTCTGATTTTTCATGGGTACTGGTTTTATTTGTGGAGGTTATCAGTTATTAAAAAACGTGAATTCAATTCGCTAGTGCAACAGGTGGGTTGATTCCGAAAAATAC